>JAITKS010000280.1 GCA_031278315.1 Planctomycetaceae bacterium
CTTGTTATTATCAGCATTATCAGCCGAATAATTGAATAAAGATGCATCTTTATTATCGTTCATAAAAAATTAGTAAATTAATTGTCAATGTTAATTTTTTAATAAGAAAATTATTGTGAAGGTTACCCAAATGATAATAGTGAAATTTTTGTTTTTCAAATTTTTGGGGTTATGAATTTTAAGGATTAATCCTGACACCCTTTCAGAGCTGGTTTGATTAATCCTTAAAATTACTACATATAACTGTGACTACAAAATTCCACTGATATATTACTCAATTTATTTTTTGTAACGAAAACTGAATTATCAAGTGTGATAAGTGTATATTACCAAAACATTAAGTTATTGTTTTGATTTGATTTGACTTGACTTGATCTGATTTAATCTGACTTAATCTGTAACGGCTGTGAATTGACTTTTGTCGACTCCGCAAGTCGGACAAGTCCAGTTTTCGGGGATTTCGTCGAAAGAAGTACCCGATTTGATTTCGTTATCGGGATCGCCTATTTCGGGATCATAAACGTAACCGCAAACATCGCAAATATATTTTTGCATAAAAATTTCTCCTATACTATATATATCATACTATGAAATTCGGCGGCTTAAACATTCTGTCAAACCTGTACCTCATTAAAACAGACAGACAGCTCAATCCGAAAACTCAAATGAGAACAGTTTAACAACCGGTTTTATTGAATACGTCTTTACACGATGTCTTTACACGGTGTTTTTACACGGTGTTTTTGCACTGCCGCAATTTATCATAGTATGCGTAACAAAAATTCAAATTCGTTATCACAATTTGTGAAACCGTCATACCAACAAGGTAAAACGAGCCGCATATTCTAACAATCAATAAAAAAATTTAAACCCCAATGAAATGAATTAAAATTTCAATAAATCTCACAGCGAATTTTTACAATAGTTAATTTTTTTATTTTTTGGAAATACGAAATACACAAAAATACGAAATAAACGAAAAAAAAAGATGAAATAAAAATTTTGTATATTTTGTTATTTCGTATGTTTTGTAATCTCAAAAAACTAAAAATATTCTGCTTATGTATTACAAATTTCGGCTGCAAATCGGTTTTATTCTATGTTGCCTATAACATCGATATTGGCGTGTAGAGCATGAAATATCAATTCTAAAACATCACTTACTCGTTCTTGAAAACACCAAATTCCAGTTCCAATCGATAAACTAAAAACTAATAACATAATCATACTGTTTATTCCAAATCCTATAGACATCAGATTAAGCTGCGGTAACGTTTTGCTTAACAGTCCCATTACTAACAAAGCTGCTAAAACAGAAATCATCACCGGTGCAGCAATTCTTAACGACAGATTAAAACTAATACTCAAAATATGAATTAACGCACATGAAATTAACTCGAAATGGGAATTTTCACCTGTTGTATTTGTTGTCCATTTTGTTAGCGGTAATGTTTGAAATGTATCTAATAAAGCTGCGATCATAGTTCTCAATCCTCCGATTGCGGCAAAAACTGTTATCGCTAGATAATTCAACATTCTCGACAACAACGGCGATTGATCTCCTGAAATTGGGTCAAAAATTGCGGCTGCCGATAAACCTCCAAGTTGACCAATTAACTCACCCGCAAGAGCAATTCCCGAAAAAAATATGTTAACCCCCAGTCCGATAAAAAGCCCAATTATAAGCTCGCCCGCAATTAAAACTGCAAATTCAGATAACGTAGAAGGCTCTTCAATTTCTAACAACCACTGAGACGGCATTATCAAAAGCGCAAGACCAAACGAAAGAAGCGCACGAAACTGCATCGGAATATCTGACCCGCCGAAAACAGGTGCCGTAATTACTATTCCGCTCACTCGCGTCAATACTAACGCAAATACAAAAACTCGTGATGTGTCAATATAATTGTACCAATCCAATCAAATACCTATTAAAAAAATTAATTAAAAATTTGGTAATATATCAATAGAATTTTTTGGTTTTCTGAAATTACAAAACATGCGAAATAACAAAATACACGAAAATTTTTATTTCATATTTTTTTGTCTATTTCGTTTTTTTGTGAATTTCGTATTTCAAAAATGATTAATCAAAATCTGATACCAAATCTGAACCAATAAATAAATCGAATATTAATTATCACAACACAATTACAAACGATTTACAACATTCTTTGAGGAATCTCTTGTAACAATTCTGTTGCATAGTCTATCATTTTGATTGTCATCCAAGGCGTTAGAAATGCGAGTACTAAAACCATCACGATTATTTTTAGAACAATTGCAATCGTCTGTTCTTGAATTTGTGTTAACGCTTGAAATAATCCGATCAATAATCCGACAGCCGTACCAGCAATCAAAACCGGTGACGCTATCATTAACGCTATCCATACCGCATTACGGCATAAATCTACTGCAATTTGTGCTTCCATTTTTCTAAAAAAAGTAAAATAAACGTAAAACGTAAAACGTAAAATATAAGGTGAAAATAAGGTTAGTCGTAAAATTCATAAAATCAAAAAAATTGAAAAATAAAAATTCCGCCGATATATAATCCGCCCTGAAATTTTACGAAATTCAAATTAAAAAAACCGCTAAACAGATATTTATAATTTTTGTAACGTTTATTCATCAGCAGAATCCGCTTAATTGTGTAATCTGCAATAAGACCATTTCTCTCGTGTTTTCGGATACATAATGCTCAAAACTTTCAAGTAACATTACAACTACAAGCTGCCATCCGTCCATCAAAACAAAAAGCATTAACTTAAACGGTAAGGAAATAATAACCGGCGGCAACATCATCATACCCATTGAAACCATCACACTTGCGATCACCATATCCAGTACGAGAAACGGTAAATAAATTTGGAATCCGATCATAAACGCCGTTTTTAATTCGCTTAACATAAACGCCGGTAACAATGCCCGCCATGGTATATCTTTCCATGTCATTTCTTCAGGAGCTGTGTAATTTTCGATATAACGTAAAAAAACTTTTACATCGTCTGTGTTATGACAACGCATGATTTGCTCTGCCATAAATTTTCGTATCGGCCGCTCGGCTTTATTGTATGCTGTTTCTAATCCGATACGTCTTTCGCTGAAAGGTAAGACCGATTCCGTGTAAACTTCAGACCACACCGGCGTCATTATTAACAGAGTTAAAAACAACGATAACGCTGTAATTACCTGACTCGGAGGTAATTGGTTCGTGCCGATCGCTTGACGTAATACCGCTAAAACGGTCATAATGCGGACAAACGAAGTTGTCATTATCATTATTGACGGTGCTAATGTTATCACGGTCAAGATGACCATGATTTGTATTGTTGAAACTAATCCTCCCGGTGATCGTAAAAAATCTACACCGGGTAAAATTTCTTTCGGTATAGGAAACGCCAAAGAGCCGTCTTCGTAACGAGGTTCATCAATCGGCGGATCGAGTTGAGGTGCTTGTGATTCAAACGGTTCGCGTCCGGAGCGGTTTACGGATGCGTTATTTGAATCATAAATCGATGGTTCAAACTGCATAAAATGCGGCTCGCGGCGATCCGCATATCTGCCGTGCGGTTTGTTCGGATGATAATTATTTAATGTCGCCTGTGAAAATACATAATCGTTATGTGCAAATGCGAAAATTACCGCCGTGAGAAGAAACGCAGCTATTGTAATAATAATTCGGTGAATAAATTTTTTCTCATACAAAGATTTTTCTATATGTTTCATGCTAAAAGATTTTTCTATATTTCTTGTACAATTTGTATTATTCGTATTATGAATTTCGGCGGTGCGAGTGTGTAAAAGTCTGCTTTTCGATTGGCAGCAAACAGGCGGCTCGAACCGAAATTTCAAATGAAAGCAGCAGTTTAAAAATGATGACATATTCACGTTTTGACTCCTTTACGTTCTATTCCTGAAGCTAGAATCGCTGCGAGACTATTATCTGGTTCGCTGTACATATCAATTCCGTTAGATCGTTGTGTGTTGTACTTTAATGTTTCATATTCGGTTTGGTTAGTTCCGAAATAGTCATCACGGTTATTTTTCGTTGCGGATTTTTTTGAGTGAGAACCCGAATTCGAATTTAATTGATTTGATAAATTTTTATGAAATTTATTTATCGCATTATTGTTAAGAGACCGGCACATTCCAAGTACAGTAACGACTTCATCGGTATCTGTAATTTCTGTAATTGGAGTTATTGTGTTACCGGATGCTGAAACGAGAATCAATCTATTTCCGAGCCGTAACAAATACACTTGCAATTTTTGGGTCAAAAAAGTCTTGCCGAGATTTTCAAAAACTTCTTTGGGCAAATATTGATTTGCATTCGGCGAAATTTTTCTGAATAGAAGTACCAATATCAAAAAAATAGAAATCACTATTAATAAGCTGCCTATAACTGAAGCGATTGGTGTAATAAATTCCGGAATAGGTATTTTTTTTAACTTGCCGGTTTTGTCGTTGCTGGCACTGATATTTAATTTTTGGTCTAAAATCGCGTAGTTATTTTGAGTTTTCTGATTTTCTGTAACGTTTATTGGAGCAGTAGAATTGTCAGACAATTCGGGTAAAACATCGGATGAATTTAATTTGGCATCGGAATAATCAGACTGATTATTTGGTGTTAAGTCAGATGAATTATTATGCTCGTTGATTGTGTCGGCGGCAACTAATTTAACCGGATTAGGTTCAATTGGACTTCTGTTATAATTTGCCGAAGTTGTCACAGACGGCGAATTAAATTGCGGCGTAGGCTTATTGATAAGACTATTTTTCAAAGCACTTAATTGATTATTTTTTTTGCTGTTGACCGGAGGTTTTGATGGTAACGGCAACGGTTCACGAATCGTGCCGGCAGTATTATCCGAATTATCCGAAGTGATATTAGGAATAGTTTCTGTAGTTGTATCGGGTAATTCTTTACCAAATGCAACATGAGATAAATGTGAATTATTGTAACGATAATTATTTTGTGTATCTTGCGGATAGTTGTTTCGATTGAGTTCATTTCGATTGAGTTCATTTCGATTTTGTTCATTTCGATTTTGTTCGTTTTGATTTTGTTCATTTCGATTTTGAACATAATTTGAGTCTCTCAAATTATCTGCCGGACAGATATTTATATTTTGCAAAAAAGCAGTAATAATAACTGCGGTTAAAATTTTACACAAAAAATAATATTTATTGGTCATTATTGTTGCGAATAAATTATTGTTAAAAGCTAAAAACGAAAACGAAAACAAAAAAAATGTGTACGCATTGTATTATGAAATTCGGCAATACAAAGGCGTAAAAACCTGCATGCCGATAAGTAATAAAAGTAATAAGCCGGCTCGAATCAAATATGCAAGTGTGAGTAATTTAATCACAAATATCGATGAGAGCGGCGAAGTATAACAAAGACTAAAAAAAACTCCAATAGCAATTTTGTGTACTATTTCAGCAACAAGTCAAATAGTTCGTTGGGGGGAATTTCTAAAAAGATATCAGAGAAAATGTCAGAGAATTTTGATGGAAAATTTTGATGTAATTATGAGCGATGTTACAAAAACGAATAATGTTAATGTTCTTTTAGGATTTGGTTCGAATCTTGGCGATCGCCGCGGTTTTATTGAGCGCGGTTGGCAAGCTGTTTGCGAATTAGATAATGTCGAACCGATTCGTTTTAGTAGTTTGATTGAAACGAAAGCGGTCGGCGGCGGCGAAAATCAGCCGGACTTTTTAAATGCTGCCGGTTTAATTCGTACAACACTTCATCCTGAAATTTTACTCGACCGTTTACAAGAAATAGAAAACAATTGCGGAAGAGTAAGAACTATAAGATGGGGTGCAAGAACTCTTGATATTGATATCTTGCTTTTTGGCAATTTAACAATTGACATTCCGCGTTTAAAGGTTCCTCATCCGTTAATGTTCGAGCGTAGTTTTGTTTTGATTCCAGCAAAAGAAATAGCACCAGAAATGTTTTGTAGCGGTTAGTGGTAAGTGGTAAGTGGTTAGTTCGCATGCGGAGTTATCATCGATTTTAATTTTGAATCACTAAATTCCTAACCGCTGCTTTACGTTTAATAATTGCAATTGTTAAGCGTAAATTAATTGTTATGAATTTAGTGATTCGAAATTAGAGCCGATCAATATTTCCGCATGCGAACTAACCACTAACCACTAACCGTTAACTACTATTGAGCTGATGATTTTGTTCCTCTTGATGACGCTTTAATTTCGTCGTTTTCTTCAAGAGGTCTTGCGGCGACACGATAACCTTTTGAGTATAGAAATTGTTTAACTTCACAAAAAGCCTCGAAAGAATCGGAGTAAACCCAAAAAGTGATTGTATAAATATCTTGACGATACATTTGTATTAATCGCATGAAATCGGAATTTATTTGTGTGATTGCGTCTTTGTAGTGTATTCCGGCGTTATTGTTTTTAGTTGTGTAAACAGCTGTGTCCAACACGAGACGTTGACCAACTTCACCACTCGACGCCCCCGACGCCGGCGAGCTATAACGTACTACTAAATAATCCATCGTAAAATCTGAAATCGGTCCGATACGTCCTGAAGTTATTTTATTTGAAAAGAGTGTATTCAATTTATTCTTGCTGGAAAAAATTTCGTGTTTGAAAGATTCGTTCAGTTCATTGATAGGCACGTAAACAATTTTATTTTGTTTAATCCGAAAGTGTGCTTCTTTCTCTTCGACTGTTTTGCTGATTGGTGTCGGCATATTTTCCATTTTTATTGCTTGCGGACGTTCCGATTCAAGCCATCGTTTAGTACGATTGAGCTGTTCTAATTTTGCTTCCGTTTCGTTTAGTTGACGCTGCAATTCGGTTTGAATTTTTACTGATTCGCCTCGTTCTTCAGAGCGAATTTCAATTTCTGTGCGTAAATTGATAAGTAATTTGTGTAATTTTTCGCGTTCATTTTCTTGTAATAGAACTTGCTCGGCGATTTGCTCGGAGGTCATTTGGATTTCGGTCATTGTTTTTCTGATATTTGTTGCTTCGATTTCTTTTTTCTTAAATTCGTCGAGTTTTGTTTCCATATTGAGAATCATTTGTTCGTCGGCGTAATGAGTATTGGCGGTTGATACTGATGATTTATGTAAGAATGAGGAACTCATGCCGGCGGGTAAATTATCAACTTGTGTTGATGTATCATTACCGGAATGTTGCGCACGGACTCCTGCTATCATTACGAGAATGATCAATATACCAACAATATTAGAAACAATATCAAGAAAAGAATCTTGACCTTCCATCCCGTCTGAAATACCACGATTTTTTTTACGGCGGTTTAACATAAAATTAAAAAAAAATTTTTAGTAATTAATATTTGAAATAACAATTCTTGAATTTTTATAATTTTTCAACAAAATATTTTTAAATACGAAACTCACGAAAAAACTAAATAGACGAAAAAAAATATTAAATAAAATATTAAATAAAATTTGTGTTTGTTGTTTTGTTTATTTTGTAATTTCAAAAAAATCTTTCTGTGTTTAATAAATTTCTTTTAGCAATTTGCTATGAATATTTTGCTGATATTTTTTGTAATTATTCTAATTCGACGGCGATATTAATTTGATTTTGTTTTAGGATATTTTTTAGTTCAGTAAATATATTTTCTCCGCCGTGTATAATTTTTACTTTTAGTACGGGTTGCCAATAAAATTTTTCACCTGCGATTCCCCATGTTTCGACGTAATCTAATATTGCTTTGAATAATTCGGATACGGATTGTTGAAAGGGACGTTCAATCATAATTATTCGCGGGACATCAAAACCGGTTTGTTTGACGATTATGAATTTATCTGCTGCTATCTGAATTTTTATATTACGTCTTACAGGAGATTTGAAAGTTTGTATATTTTGTATTCCGGCGTTGACGTTTCCGGTGTGTACAGCGTTGGCGTTTCCGGTTTTCGTGTTTCCGGTTCCGACTTTTCCAGAGTTTACTTCTTCGGAAGGGGAAGGCTTTGAATTAAATGGAACTTCCGATGGTAAATTCGATGCCGAAGTTAATGTCAAAGTCGATGTTGATGTTGGTGTTGGTGTTGATGTTGGTGTCGTAGTCGATGGTATAGTTGTCGGTATAGCCGATGGTACGGTTGACGTTGTGGTTGAGGTTGACGTTGTGGTTGAATCTTGCTGATAATTCGAGTAATTCGATGCTTTTGTGTCGAACGGTTCTGTTCTTGATGTTGTTGTTGCCGGTGATGTTTTTATTGTTTCTTGCTGCGGATTTATCGGATTATTGGGCGAAATAATATTAGGATTAGAGTTAGAGTTAGAGTTAGGATAATTTGAAAATTGGTTATTCGAATTGTAATTATTAGCAATTAAATTATTCGATATTGAATTTGTTGTTTTGGGATAATTCAAATCATTACTGAAAGCTTCGTTGACGGCTTCGGAATTATTGTTACGAAAATTGTTATTGGTATTATTAGTATTGTTGTTATTAGTTTTTGAATTATTAAATTCTTTTTGTTGTAAATTTAATTCGGGATTTATTCCTGATTCTAATTTTGTCCTTGTTGCTGAATTTGTGCTTGAAAATACAGTGTCAGAGTTACTTTCATTTTTTTTGATTTCTTGAGTTATTCCGTTTAGTTGGGGGTATGATTGTTGATGATTTTTTTCGTTGAGATGAATTTGTGTATTATTTTGCGGGTTGGATTCTTTTTGTTTTCCGTTTCCTGCGGCGGGATTATTTCGTTGATTATTTTGATTTGAGTTGATATTATTCGGATTAAAATTTTTTGAGTTATTTACATCGTTGTAACCATTTTTTAGTTTCATCACGGCGACGTAACTTTGTAATCGTTGCCGTGAGATAACGAGTTGTTTTTCCATTCTATTTTTTAATTCATCGTTTTGTTTTGGGTATTCCATGTTCCAATTTTCGGCGACTAATTCGTATCCGAAATCTTTTAGCCAATTACCCATAGCTGCGTAAGCTGCTTCGAATGCGTGAATACCTGACGGTCTAACGATGATGAGCGGATAAGGTTCGGTTCCTCTTTCGAGTTGACCTGTTTCGGCGTAATATTGACGTGCAACGCGCAGCAAGGAATCGAATGGATTATCGGCGCGATCGAGTGCTAAAAAGTCGTATTCGATCAATTCGATTCCTTCGGGTTGAATTATTACTTTATCGTTTTTACATTCGATGTAGATCGGTTTACGAAATGTTCCGTTTGTTCCGCGATAGGGGACGATTGCGTAGGATTTCGTTTTATTTTTCAATTCGTTTTGTAATTCAGCGAGTTGTTTTTCTGATTTTGCCAGTGTATCGTTTTTTTGTTTCAATAATTGTTCGAGATTTTGGAGATCGGTTTTATTTTCTTTTTTATTTTCTTGTTCGAGTTGTCGGGCGAGTTCGAGTAATCGTTTTATTTCTTCGCGTAGTTGTATAGTTTGTTTTTCGGCGGATGCCAAATTTGCTTGTTCGTGTATGAGTTTCTTTTCGAGTTCAGCTTTGGATTCAGAAAATTGTTTTGTCATCCATTCGATTTCGTCTGTATCGTGTTTAATATTTTCAAGAATTTTTTCGACTTCATCGGCGGGAATTAAATTTTTCGATTTATCAGATTCAGACGCAGATTCAACAGATTCAGCTTTTTGCTCTGATTCGGTGACTGATTCGGTGACTGATTCTGGGACATAAGATAAAGGTTGAGAAATAGATTGATTTAAATTTTGTTTTTTTGAGATTTCGGGTTCTCGAATATCGCGTGCGATTAGAACGAGCAACATGATCAACGCTCCCATAGTGCATAAAAGTACGGCAAGAAACGGTAACAATGTAGGTTTATTGTTATCGTGTATCATGCGGCGTGATCGTATTGAAACAGTCATTTGGGTAATATTATTTCAACAAAAAAAATCTGTGAGACACCGAGTTTTGTGTCTTTTTTTATTTATTGTAACGAAAACGTAACAAACGAAAAATTTCATTTAAATCACGCGTAATTTTTTGCTGCTTAGCAAGTGGATTGCGGCTGTTAAGCTGTTTACGAGTTCTTCAAAGTTTGCCGTTTGTGTGATTGAAGCGAGATTTTCTTTGAGTTGTTCTTCGAGTTTAATTAGTTGTCCGCTTGTATCGGTGATTTTTTGTAAAGCGTCTGATTGTTTTGTTATGCCTGTTTGTAATAAAGACAAAGCGGCGACATTTTGTTGAATTGATTTAACAATAGTTTGAGCAGAATCTTTTGAAGCGTTTAAAATTTCGGCACCGGATTCAGCGAGTTTATTTGCGTGCATTTGAATATTTTCGGCGAGTGCATCGGCGAGAGAGCGTTTTAGTAATTCTGCGTTTTGTTCGGTCAATTCGTTGAAGCGTTGATTTGCTGCTGTCATACTTTGTTCCCAGATTTTAGTTTGCCGTAATGTTAATTGTTCGATTGATTCGAGTAATGTTTCTAAAACTTGTCGAAATGCTGTAATTTGTCCGTTATTACCGTTACTTAATGTTAGGTCGAATCTGCCGCGGATTTCGTCGTTGATTGCTTTATCGATTTTGCGCAACAAATTACTTTCGCTGCGGTAAACAAGAAATTGTACGAAGTAAAGCATTAAATCGAGAGCAATTGCGAGTGCCGTCGTATCAAATGCAATGGCGAGACCGGATGACAAAATTTTACTTGATTCTTGTATCGCATTCAGATCAAGATTACCTAGTGCGATTGTTATACCGACAACTGTTCCAAGAAAGCCGATCATGGGAATTGCCCAGAGTACAAGCCGAACCAGACCATAACTTGAATCGGCAGCGGCGGCATCTTCTTCGGCGAGGTAGCGGAGTTCGTTATCTAATTCGTCTGCCGAGCCGTCACGTTTGATAAATTCTAATACTAACCGTAAGCGTTTAGAGCGAATCGTTTGACCATAAATTTTTTCGTAAGAATTAATTTGTCCAAGAAAGTTATCTACGTCGTTGATATTAGATTTTTGATGATCTCGTTTCAATAATAATGTTTCGTGATGTAATTTTAGTTGTTCGATTTGGACTTGAATAAATTTTATTATCATTGCTGTCAAACCGGCGAAAAACATAATAGTCGTGTAATATTCAATCGGGTGTGAAGCGAAATAACGAACTATAAGCGGATGATTAATAATATTATTATGAATTGCAGTATAAAAAACAAAACTGACAAATCCGCCCCAAAATATAGGCGAAAGCAGAATATAACTAATTATTGATACAATACGTTTCACTATAAAATTACTCCTAAAAATGCGAGTGTGAGGAAAAAAACAAATACAAAAAGCAACATCACAAAAACTGCCCGAATTGGCAAGTTAATATGAGTTCGATGTTAGATATAATTAAAGTTGTTGACGAAACTGTCAAAGTTCAATTATACGTGTTGATATTATCGAGCAACAAAAACATTCATACTTAATCGACCAAATAATCAGAATAATCCATAAAATCGTTAAATTTTCTACCAAAAAAATTTTGTCAATCTTGTAATCTTGTAATCCTGTAATCTTGTCAAAAAAAAAATTAAAAATCTATTTCATTTTTTCTATTTTGCGATGGTGAGATTTTTACAATTCTTCCTTGTACAGTAACGCGTCCTTCTGCAATTAATTCTAGAGCTTCCGGGTATGCGA
>JAITKS010000283.1 GCA_031278315.1 Planctomycetaceae bacterium
TCCTGTTCGTTACAAGGACCAGCTACGTTAAAATATTTCATCGTTATTAAAAAATTAAAATTATTTGATTACATGTTAGTTTGTTTTGTATTTTTGTTTATTTCATATTTGCAAAAAAATACTGAAAAAACAAAATACATACGAAAAAGATTAGTGATTCTCAATATCTGATTTGAGTTGATCGACTAAATAAAAAAAATTCAATATATCATTAAAATTCATAACCCAAAAATAAAAAAAGGTGAAAATAAAAAAGGTGAAAAATAAAAATTTCACTGATATATTACAATAATTTTTCTTTTTCACTTGTCAAATTTATACACGAACTATAACAATAAAAAAGAAAAAAACAACAACTGAAAAATTAAAACGTGAACAGTTGCCGCTATTTTAATGGGCAATTGGTAACTCACTTATATTTGTTGTATAACACGGCGACATCATATTGCGTCTGGCTTGCCACGCGGAATTTTGAACACCTTCCACAGCCCAGAAAATAGAACGCCTCCCAAACTTTTGATTTATTTCGTCAACTAAATTCATAATCCGATTTTCTAATTCTCTCCGCTCCGATGAGTATGAATCATTTTTTTCAAATAATAATTTTTGCGGCACCGCAAGTTTAACATCAATAAGATTGAGTAATATCACAGTTGCCTTTTTGTATTGTTTATTTTTTACAAAAATTTTACGTAGTGCGTCTCGTGCAACTGCAATAATTTCTATTGTATTTGATGTTGGTTTATGAAAAGGTATTACAATTCCATTTGAATAATAATTTTCTTTATTTGAATTAAATCTGCTTGTGTTAATATGTACATAAATTGCCGAAGCGGCAGTTCTATCTGCTCTCGCTTTTTCAGCGGCACGAATTGCAAAAGTTGCGACAGCTTCTTCTAAATCGTTGTATCTTGAAGTAGTCTCTCCGAAAGACCGCGATACCTGAATACTTCGGCGAGATTGCGGAATATCTACTTCAAAACAAATTTCACCGCATAATTCTCGAACAGTTTTTTCCTGTACTACAGAATAATTTTTACGCATCCATAACGGATCAATTTGACTCAATTCGTAAGCAGTCCGTAGTCCAAGTTTCCGAAATGCAACAACTAATTTGCGGCCAATTCCCCAAACATCACCAATATCAAATTTTTGCAATGATTTTATTCGTTCTGATTCTTCTATTAGATTACAAACAATCGTTTCATTTTTTTTTGCGGTTTCATTAGCAACTTTAGCCAGCGTTTTTGTTGGAGCAATTCCGACAGAAACAGGAATTCCTGTCCAGCGTAGAATTGTTGCCGCTATTTTATGTCCAAAATTATTTAGATCGTTTATCTCTATGTGAAAGAGATTAAGAAACGCTTCATCAATAGAATATATTTCAACATTAGGGCAAAAATTTTCTAAAGTCTGCATTACTCGCCGGCTTAAATCGGAATAAAGAGTAAAGTTCGACGAAAATACAGTAAGACGTTTTTGATGAACAAGTTGCTTAATCTGAAAAAACGGTTCTCCCATTTTTATTCCAAGTAGTTTTGCTTCCTTCGATCTTGAAACCACCACACCATCGTTATTCGACAACACAACTACCGGCTTGTCCGCCAAATCAGGACGAAATAATCGCTCACACGACACAAAAAAACTATTACAATCAACTAATGCAAACATCGTACTTTCGTCAATTTTCGTTATATTAAACTGTATATTAAATTGTCCGCACTATAAATTTCCGCTTTGTCTCCGCGATTTGTAACCGCTGAAATTTATAGTACGAACTACAGTTAATTATTTTGTAATATATCTGTGATAATATATCAGTGAAATATTTGCAGTCATCGTTATATGTAGTAAGTTCATTTTAAGTATTAATCAAAACGGCTCTGAAAGGACGTCAGGATTATTGGTTCATAATCAACGTAATTGAGAAGGAACAATAATTGTTATTAATAATTAATAATTGTGTTTTTATTTCCTGCCGGTCTTTCAGGGCGAGTTTAGTTTAAAACGAAAACTGAAATTTAAAGTGTAATGGAGTATATTGTATATTACATTATTTTTGCTCTTTTATTTTTTCGAGGAAAGATTTTTTGAAATCTTTTTTAACATTTATGCCTCCGATATCAGGTGTGCGGAAAAGTGAGACATCAGGTAAAATTGATGTTTTCTTAAATTCTAGTAATTTCTTAATGTTTTCTTTATCGATATTTTCCATTCGATTACGTTTGTTAAGATAATACGCATATTCAGCTTTTTGGTCGTCATTCCATGTATTCGATTCAGTATATGATCCGCAATACGGTACAGCTAAATCGATCCAGCAAGATAAGATTTCTATTTCACGCGGAGACAATTTTACGTCGTTATGTCCTGTTTCCAACATAGAAATCAGCTTGCTTTTCGCCGAGCCTGTATAATGATTACTTGATGAGACAGGTGAATCAGGCGTACACGGTAGAATCATCGGCGGAATTGATTGAACATTCAACCAATTAACTATTTCATTTGGGCGTCCGTTTTTAACGAGGTTAATGTATGCTTCGCTGAAATTACGTCCTGCTCTGTGAAATCTTTCTTTTGGCTTTGGTTCGTATGGTTTTTCGAGCAAACTGAACGGTGTTTTTGATGAGCCGTCTGCCAATTTTTGTTCCTCACCGTTATGGCAACTGATGCAATATTTATTCAAGATCGGTTGTACGTCTAGTGTAAAGCTGAATCCGCGATCCGTTGCGATAAACGGAACAGGTTTTTTCGGCGCACTTCTTAATGCGAGTTTTGATACAGGTGTTTCTCTGTCTTTATTAAACGGCGTTTCATTTTTATTTTCGTGACAACCGATACACGAAAATAATTCACCCGGCTGCAACGTTGACCAACTTCGCATCGTTTGAATAACTTTACCTTTTTCGTCTAACATTTGAAAAAAAACGGGTGTTCTAGCCGGTACTTCAAAATATGCCGAACCATCTTTTTCTACTGGAACGTTACCGATAACACGTTTTACATCCCATGAACCGTTATCAATTGCAATTGGAGTTGAAATATCGGCACTGCCGCCTGGACCTCTGTTATAGTTACCGGGTCTAATTCCTGCTGCACGAAATTCTAAAGCGACAATTCGAATTGCCTTAACTGTGCCGCGTTCAACGCCTTTCAGTCCCGGACCTTCGTAAATATCTTGAACATAATATTGTCCCGTTTCTTTAGTGTAATCGACAGCCGACGCCCGCAAAGTTGGAACGTTACGTTTGACAAGCGGAATCTGTTGACAACTTGAAATCGACGGATCAAAGGCTAACAATTCTCTGTTACCGTCAATATCAGTTAAGTAAACTCCAAACGGCGGTTTAAAATTGTTGTTCTTGAATCCTTCCGGTTGATACGTTACAAGAAAATGATTTTCATCTATTGGATACGGATATTGGAACTGATCGCCGCCTTGTCCGTATTGATCAATTTGTACAGATTTCGTTTCTTGTTTTGGTGCGATCAATTGTACACCTTCGGCTTCTTGCGTTCCTTTGTTACGATCGATTAGAATCAATTTACCGCGTTGCCGTGTATGATGTCCGCTTGCAATTGCAACGACTTTTTGCGAACCTGGAATCATTCGTGCGTGAAGAATCGTTGTTGGAAACCAAGAGTTGTTTCCATAAAATTCGGTTTGTGCGGTTCCGTCGTAATTCATTTGGAATAGCGGCTGCGGAAAAAGTTGACCGCGATCGTTGTAATCCCATCGTGTATATAGTATGCGTCCGTCTTCTGTTGTTGTTGGATAATTTGTATGAACTTGATCGAATCCGATTCTACGCATGAAACGTCCTTCTTTATCTATCAAATATAAATTGCTGACTTCAGTCCACCAGCAATCTACGATTTGTGTACATCGAGTCGAAGCGAATATTATGTTACCGTCGGGCAAGCAGCATGGTTCGATATCTGCGAATCCGGTGCCGTGAGTCAACTGTTTTATATTTTTTGTATCGATATTGTATTCGTAAATATGGAAGTCGTCTGAATCGACATTTTGACGCATTGAAAACAAGATATTTTTACCGTCATAAGAGATATCCGGATCGCGAATAATACCTGTTTTAGTTTCGTGTAAAACTTCAGACGTTGTAGTTCCGTCGGCATTAATTTTAAGCAAGCAAAGAGCGGCGCCGACTCTCCAATCGCGATTATGGGCACCTTTTTCGGGCATTTGGGCGTCTGTAACGTTTTCGGTGTAAGCGTAATGGCTGCCGCCTAAAATGCAATGTTTAGTATAGACAAGTTGCGGTGTCCGCTGCGGCAAAATATTTAATCGTTTGATACGCCGCAAGTTTGCCGTGTCGAGATAAAGTGATTTCCATTGCGGTTCTTTGCCGGATAATTTTGATTCCGTTAATTGGTTAAACCGTGATTTGAATGATTGGAATTGTTCTGTTTCTGCTTCGTTGAGACCGAGTTTTTCAATATCAGAAAAAACTTTATTGAGGAGTTTGGTTTCGGTTTCATTATTATCGGAAGAGACGAAACAATCGGCAATATTCAATCCAATATCTTGATACAGCCAATCGGTGTGTAATCGTTCGATAGGAAAAGCCGATTGCTGGGCAAAAAGAGTATTGTTGACGCCGGTCATAAAAATCAATATTGCAACTAACAAAGTGCAATTGATAACAATGTCGAACCGGACTGAAACGAGTTTAATTTGGTTAAATATTTTTTTCATGTTTTAAGTTGAGGGTTAAGGGTTTAATGAGAGTTATTTCGGTAACATTCCAGAAATAAACCGCCGATTAACAGTGATTAACAGTGATTACCGGTGATTAACAGTGATTAACAGTGATTAATAAACCGGTGATTAATCGTGGAATACTACCAGATGTCATAACATTAAATACGAAATTTAATATTATTTCGTTAAACTTTATACACGCATTTGTATATAATCGACGCTTTTCAATTATACGGTTCAGTAGAAAATATCCAAGCAGCCGATTTTTAAATCGTTCATAATATATCAGAGGAATATTTTTTTTCAATTTTTTTGGATTATGAATTTTTGTAATATATCAGTGGAATTTTTGTTTTTCAACTTTTTTGTGTTATGAATTTTTAAACACGAAATATACGAAAATGAGCTAACTATCTGTTAAGTCCCGCTAGGGACGGCACTTTATTAACCGTATGCTTTAGCTTACGGAAAGAGCTTGTAAAAATATTCCAATAAAATATCTACTGAATAATTACATAAATTTTGAAAAAAGGTACGGTTTATTTTTTAATTTGACGATAATATATTTTGAATGTTTACAAAATTTCACAGAGATAATGATTACTTAATCGGTCGAGATAAGTTATTTTAAGCTGTTTTTCATTTTTAATTTTTGGTACGAGTTGCCTGATTATTTATTGGAAATCATGTTTTACGGAATATGCAATTATATTTATATTACTGAAATTCATATTACGGTTTGTATATCTTATCTTATGAATTAGAAAGTTAGAGCGATGAGAGAAATTACTTTTGCTATCCTTATTTTTAACTGTTTTCAGTTGAAAATTTCGGTGAAATGACGCAGACCCGTAATCTGTAATTTCGACGATTTTGTGTTACCGAACTCTAATGTGATAACAGTATATTCCACCAAAAAAAGTTAAATTATGCTCCCTGCAATAAAAAACCGCAGGTGCAGGAAGACTATGACAAATACGAAAAAGTTATCGATTTGCATGGGATGCAGCGAAAAAAAATGGCGGAATGGAATCCAAAAAAATTATCAGCTAATTCCGCAGATTAGCGAATCGTGCTGTTCGTACTGTGAATTTCAGCGATACAATTACGTAAAAATCTGCTTGCAAATTGATAAGATTGAAGCTCAAAGTAAAAATTCAAATAAGAGTAAATTTAAAACAGAATCAATTTCAATTTTGAGTTTTTTGAGTTTATATCTAACTCTGATTTTATTTTTATTCGTTTTACCGATTTGCGGTCAGAGTTTAATTTATGGTCAGAGTTTTTCGGATAATGGTAATAGCAATTTGCAATTTCATGAAAATGAACAATACAATTACAATCATTACAACAATTACAATAATTCCAATCATTCCGGCAGTCTGAAAAAATCTAGCAGTTATAACAGTGTCAGACGAAATCAACTATCCGATGAAACTAATTTTTTGCCGGAATTAATTCAAAACTCTACTGCTATTTATCCGCCCAAGAGACGAATTTTACTCGCGCAGGCAACTAATAATGAATATCAAAATAACGTTTCTACGCAACAAGAAGAAGTGCGTCTAAACAAACAAAATGTTGTAAAAAAAATTCCTTGGGAAGAATTGACGGTTCCGGCAAAACAAAAAATTTCATCGATAATTCAAAATCATTCGATTTATCATCGTTTGCCGACACAAGCGATTTTTTGCGATCCCGAAGTTTATCAGTATTTTTTAGAGCATCCTGATTTATTAGTTGGTTTTTGGGAAAGTCTTGGTGTGACTCAAATAATGTTGCGCGAATCTGAAACAAATCGATTTAACTTGGTAGAGACAACAGGCACGATTGCAGATGTCGGTATGTTTTACCGTTCAGCAAATTGTTGTGTTATTTATGCGAAAGGTGAATACCGCAATCCAATTACGAATCGAAAAATTGACGGCGAAGCTTTATTAATTTTGCATAATCGGTATGCACGAAATTCTGATAATGAACCAATAATCGTTTGTAAGTTAGATGTGTTCATTAAAATTGATAATATCGGTGCAGACTTACTAATAAAATTATTTGCAACTTCATTGAGTAAAATTGCAGACGGAAATTTTGAACAAACATTAGGGTTTGTTAGTCATGTTTCGGACACTTCGGCAATTAGTGCGAACTCAGTAAAAAGACTAACGAAATCAGTGAAAAATGTACGTGAAGAAGTACGAAACGATTTCTCAGACGTTATAGATCGTGTCGCAATGAGAGCAGCACGCAGAGTCGAAAAAAGGTTATACAATTATCATCGAAACAACGGAAATACAGATGACGAACTCATTGAACGGCATAAAATTATAACGCCGGCAACTCAATCGTTTGAAATGCGGCAAAATCCTGAACAGCTCGTACAACGTAACGAAATTTCAGATCACAAAATAGAAACAACAAACGATCCAAATCAAGAAATCGCATTTCAAACTGACATTCAATCAAACAACATCTCGAACAATATTTCGAACAACATCTCGAACAATATATATAGTAGTAATGTGCCGATTAATAATTCGCAGCCGGCAACTCTTACATCGGAGCTGCAATTAAAAATTCCAACGACACCAAAAAAACGCGCTGTATTCACTCCGCCAAAGTTATAAATAAAATAATTCGTAATATATCAGTGGAATATTTTTTTATTAACCACAGAGGACACAGAGAACACAGAGAAAGATGATTTTGTAATTTTAGATTTTAAATTTAAGTAAATTACTAAAAAATATTTTAGGCGGCCGGAACGCAGGCGTCCCGCCTGCATCTTTTTTGTACAAAAAACGCCTAAAGATGCGGTCGAGACGACCGCGATCCCGCAAAAAAATAAATTATTCCACTGATATA
>JAITKS010000326.1 GCA_031278315.1 Planctomycetaceae bacterium
TCGGGTGAAAAAATATTTTCGAGCAAGGTACGTGCCATCACGGTAACCGGAGACTTGCGAGCAATACGATCAATCAATTCGTGAAACATAAAAACCTCCCTGTTTTTTGTTTGGGGTTGAAAAAAAACGAAACAACTAGAATAGTTAACCAAAATATCAACATTTTGTCAACACCAAGACTCTGATAAATAAATCAACATCGCATATAACATGCCAAAAAACAAAAAAACTTAACTTGAAACCGCTGACCCCAAAGTAAATCACGTATCTACTTATCAAATATTAAAAAAAAGAAAAAATAACAAAATATAAAAACACCTTCAAAGGGATGGTCGTAAATACCTTTGGTACTTACTCTAATCTTACGACATTCGATAACAAGATATTCTTTACCATCAATAGTTGTTTTTCCAAGAATACTTACATCTTTTATATTTTCCTCTAAATATTCAAAAAACGCATCCGTTGGGAATTTCTTTTCACTAGGTTCAGATGGATAGGGAAGAAAAGGGGGATACGGAAATCTTTGTTCTTGCAAAAGAACAATATCAATACCAATGTATGCTATTTCTGGATGTATATCGTGATTATTTTGTGAGTTATTCTGACCAGTCAATGTGGGGTAACCAATCCATTTATACGTGGTTTGATCTTTTGCAAAATAGGAAAACACTGGTATTTGTCTGTAAAATGTTTCGAAATCTTTTGCCTGAATGTTATTAGGGGTTTGATCCGAAAAAAGACTCGCCGCATCAATTGTTTTTGCGGAACCGCCTCCAACAAAAAATTGTGATTTATCGCCACGAAGAAGAATACTATTAAAGTCTGTCCAATAGTCATAAACAAATTCTTCACTTTTAGTTCTCGTGTTGTTGTTTATCCCCTCCATGGCAAACTCATAACAAACTCGTGAAGAATAAAATGAGGATGCATTCATCTTATAGGCTGCAACGACATCTTCAGGTAACAAGGTTTGTGCTAATAATGATTCGCCCAAACAATGTCCGCCAACAAAAAGTAACATAAAAAAGAAAACATTGATATTCATAACAATAATAAATCTGTGAAAAATTTAATCACAACCTTTCTGTCCACATAAAGTTGTCGTCACAGAACATTCAAATATGTAACTAGGTTTTGGTGTACCTACTGGAACAGAGGGACCCCGTCCATCTACCCAATGATCATTATTTAGAGTTTTCTTTCCGCACTTATCATTTATGTTACCTGGACAAGTAAAACATTTCCAAGAAGTACCACAAGTTTTATATTGTCCGCCAGCGTCACATTTACATACGCTAGGTGTAATAGAGCTGAATGCATAATAATCCCAAACAGATCCATCACTTCCTGTGACAGTATTCGTTTTTATAAGTGTCCCCGAACCAATTGTATTGACAGGACAACTATTCGACACATAACAACGCTCCCCCTTCATCCCAAAATCCACTGACCTCAATTTTACCGTCTAAAAGAGTCTGACTGTCTATATTCAGACTACAAATTTTAGAGACACTCCAGAACAGCGTATTAACAAAGAAACAAAGTAAACATATCTGAATGATAAAATTTTTGTACGAGATCTCATTCTCCTTGTAATAATTTTTTTGAACATGCAAAAAATTTTGTTATGACACCTTCTCGCACTTGACCGGATGTTGTTTTGATTTTATTGTACGAACAAAAACTTCAAACACTATCATTGATATAGTCAAGAGAACCAAAGATATACTCCATCCTGTTATAAATTGGTTGTTTTTTTGCGTTGCGTACTTTGTGGCAGACCTGTTTTTACCGTAATTTGCCAAATTAAAAAAAAGACCGCCTTGTGGCAATTTTGAGTATATATTGATTGACTCAGTTCTTTTATTTGAGTATCAATGTATCAAAACAAAACTAATTATCCTTAACACAAGGATAATAACTAAAAGTATAAACTGTATAAACTAATTTTTCGATTTGAAAAGTATCCCTTGCAAAAAAAATTTCAAAAATTTTTTATTTTTCTTAAAAATTCTTCCTAAAGAACAGAAATTTTGTAAAACTGGATAAAATAGATAAAATATTTCGTTTCTTACATTGTTATTGTTCCTATTTGCATCTTATTGTCAACTACATCTTCAAGTAAGAATGATTGTGCCAATAATGTGTTTCTCAAACAACACAAGAATTGGCATACATAGCATAGCGGTGGACGGCAAAAACTAGACCAAAAATGGTTTTGTATAAGGCGGAGGATTTGAGTGTCAAGGAATTGATTGACCATTTTCAATCTACATTAATTTTTAGTTTAATTGTTCGGAGCGGCAGGATTGATTGGCAAGAAATTTTGAGCCGTTTTATCATATTGCCCTCTTGGAACAATTTTTTTACAACGAAATTCTTTACTATGTTTTTTATCAGCGATCGGGATTGTTTTCTGCAAATACTTTTGTCAAAAAATTGGTCTTGACATAACTCTTTATTTTTTTATTATCCGCACAAATGTTAATATAGACGGGGAATGAGGATAAATTATTGCAGAATTTTTTTCGTCTCAAATTATGATTTCACCGCATGTTACGACGATTGTTCTTTGTTTCAAACGACACTAAAGAATTGTCTGCGTGATAGATAACGTGAATCATTTGTCAATACTTTAAAAGTTTACTTAAAATTGATCAAAGCATATTGACGTGATGATCAATTCGCTGTAAAAGGTCACCAATATTTC
The DNA here is from genome assembly GCA_031278315.1 of Planctomycetaceae bacterium. Lineage (GTDB taxonomy): Bacteria > Planctomycetota > Planctomycetia > Pirellulales > Thermoguttaceae > WRKP01. The sequence goes on from JAITKS010000326.1 coordinate 2,714, forward strand.
AAACTTACGTAACAAAATTGCATTAGCTTTATGAACAGCAAAACAGAAAAAATCGAAAACAAAAAAATTACAAATACAAATACAAATACAAAAAAAGAATGTATAAGAAAAGCGATCAGTGTTGCTTTTTTTATTCCGGTTACTATTACGTGTATGGCATTGACAATATATTTTGCCAACGAAATTGAATTTGGTCTCAAGCTGCAATCTTTACTAACATTTTGCGGATTGTTTATTGTATTGACAGCTGTTGTTTTGTTTAGTATTCAGTCGTTATTTATATTTAGACAAAATAAATTACCTTTCATAATATCTAACACTATTCTTTTAACATTCGGAATTTTACTTTGGATACAAGGTAATGTTTTCGCATGGAATTTGGGAGAACTTGATGGTACGTCAATCGATTGGCATCAGTGGCATCGGCATGGAATTGCTGAAATTGTTTTCTGGTTTTGTATTTTAGGAGTTGCGGTATTAAAACGTCAATTTATTTCTCATTTTGCGGTTTATATTGCGTGTATTCTTATGCTTGCTCAACTCTTGCCGACTGCAAATCAGATCAGACATTCAATAAAACATAGTATTCATAGTTTAGCTTATGAAATTACATTCGACGGTTTTTTTGATTACTCGCAAGAAACCGATGTGATTGTTGTGGTACTTGATACGTTTGGTAAACCAATATTCGATATTGTTACTAAAGATGACAATTCTTACCAGAATGACATATTTCAAGACTTTACTTGTTTTTCGCAATGTTTTGTTTCACGTCCGCCATTTACAAGATTTTCAATGACTCGAATTTTAACTGGACATGATACAGATATGCCGCGTGATGCGTCACTTCGTAAATTTGATAAATTTTTTACTAAAGCATTTAATGATCCGAACATGTTATTCAGTGCATTGACTCGAGCCGGTTATCGATGTAATGCGTACTCGTGGAAACCAAGTTTTATTTGTTGGGATGCGGCGTGTGTTGCGCCGAATCTTGTCAACATGAGAGAACGAACTTTAGGTGATAATTTAATTCCAAATGAATTATGTGAGATAACGCTTTTTCGTATGTTACCGATTTTTCTAAAACAAAAATGTTATGAAAGTTTTTCGTCAATAAATCAGCGGGTCACTCAACCGGTTGATTTAACGGAACGATACTATCCGCTGAAAAATCTGACTGATTCTGCATTTTTCAAAATTATGAAAAATACACAATGGAAACATACGCCTAATATAAAACAGTGCAAGTTCATACATTTATTGGGAACGCATACGCCTTATTGTATGAATGAAAAAGCAGAGCCGGAAATCTTAACTCAACAGGATGATTTATTCAGACAAGCAAAAGGATGTTTGTACATTGTCAAAAATTTACTTGAGAAATTAAAAGCTGTTGACAGTTATGATCGTTCTTTTATTTTGATTATGTCTGATCATGGGGCTGATAGGAGGTCGCATCGATTACTTGATGAAAGCGGGGTTCATCGTCCTTTATTGCTTGTCAAACGGCCCGGCGATAGATATGAAACTATGCAATTCAACGATGCGCCGGTTCATTTGAAAGATACAACTCCTGCTATTTTAACTGAACTAAATCTTCCGCGCGGTAAAGATGCATTTTCTTGGTTTGCAGTACCTGAGACACTTGCCGAAGAAAGAAAAATAGAGTGGAATGCGTATTGGGAAAAGTTAATCAAAAAAGAAGTACCGCCCCCGCGTTGAGCCGTACATTTCGTAGATAATAAAGTAAAGCCGAATCGTATGACTAAATTACAATGCCCAATCAAAGGTTATATTGGAAATATCCATCACGTTGGAATATAAAATTTCATTCATTATGAATTATTATCATAAATTATCATAAATTATCATACTCCGAAGGAGTATCTCCAATATAGCCGTGCATGGTTGTATTCACCACACACGGAATCAGGTGTATTCATCACATACGGAATCAATTCATCATACACGGAATCAATTCGCCAATTTACCACACACAGAATCAATTCGTCACACGCGGAATCAATTGAGTATATTACAAAATTATTTTTTGGTTAGCTGCTCGAAAATTGATCTGGACACAAATTTAATAAATTTATACAATCCGTCAGACTGGTTGTTTTTGATTATCTGAATTTATCAAAAACACTTGAAGTCACTTTATAGAAATTGTTTTAGTAAAATCACTTAACATAGCCGTACAATTGACTCTAAATTTTACATAATACAGTAACCGGATTAATTTTTAATTGTCCTAGTATTCAAAATGATATGAGTATTTTTTATTTCAGATTTATAATTTGTTCGTATTTGATAATTATTTTTTTCAGTGCCGGATTCGATAGTTATTCAACTTTCATCCGTTCAGCTTTCGCACAAAATAACTACACACATACTCAAACAGAATCTAATCAACTTCCTGACTCAAATTCACAACAGTATAGCTCTACAACGAATAATCCTCTGCTGATTTACTCGCCAAGTCAATTTGAAGAACTACAAGTTACAAAGTCTGACGAAAATTATGATGACGCCCCATATCCAAATTTCACACCAAGTTCAAAATCAAGTTTCACATCAAGTTCTAGATCAAATTCTGTAGATAAAAATTCTGTAGATAAAAATTCTGCAAGTGTGAAAAAATCTATGATGCCGAAAAATGATATAAGTCAGAAAAAAAATAATATTCGTAACGATAATAAAAAAATCAGACTCGCCGCAGTCAATTCAATTGACGAATATGATCGAATCGTTCCAGCTGCACCAATGCCGTCGGATAACTCGATTACAGATACAAATAGACAATATCAATATCAAACCGATAATCATAATATTAATGACAACTTTACCGAAAGACGAAAATTTGAATCCGGTAATTCAGAATCCGGCAATTCATTTGATAACCTCGATCGAAATAACGTTACAAATATTCCTAACTCTATCGATTCTAATCAAAGAAATCATCCCGATAGAACCAATAGATTAAATGACACGAATGACTCAAATGACTCAAAAGAATTAAATGATTCAAATGATTCTAATAGAAAAACGGCTATTCAATCTAACAATCAATATTCGGTTGATCCTTATCATCCGCCTATAAAAACAGCGGCGTTTAATGGTGTTGTTCCCGGTCAAACACCGATCAAAACTGTCGTAGAGTTGTGGGGTAAACCTGTCCGCGAAATATCAAACGGCGGCGAACTCGCACATCTTTATTCGTTACATGAATTAAATCACATTGAAGTAACTTACGATAGAAAAAGAATAGTTAAATCAATCGTTATTAGGTTCGATGAGCTATTTCCAGAAAATGCGGTTCGCGAAAATTTTGAATCAGAACTTTTGAAATCTCGTCCTGTCTTAATTCCTAACGAGACCGGCAAAATTATCGGCGAGCTGTTTCCCGAAAAAGGTGTCGTTTTCCTTTTTTCAGGTTCAAAAAAAGGCGGGATGTTTCAAGTTAGACAAATCGGAATCGAACCCGTGATTTCTGAACCTTTCGTTTTACGCGCCGAAGCAACTTTAAACGATCATCCGTCTGAATCATATCGCGACTTAATAGATGCAATTCGTATCAATCGCACTGACGCTAAAGCATACTGGCTGCTTGCAAAAATTGATCTCCTGCAAGGTTACACTGACACGGCACTTTTAAATGTCCAAAAAGCAATTCGCTGCGATGAACGAAAACCGGCATATCATTTGACACTCGCACAAATATTAAGCCGGATGAATCGCATTGAAGACGCTAAATTATATCTTGAAGAAACTCTTGCAATTTGCGAACGTTACCCAACCGATAAAGCAAGAATACATTGCATGCTGGGCGATTTTTATAGAACTGGTAAAAATCCTGATTGCGAAAGAGCGTACAAACATCATTCTGAAGCAATTGGAATTACACGTCAACTAATAGATCATGCGAATCCGATGATTCGCCAAACCGCGAAAGATATTTTGTTTGAATCACGACTCGCAGTCGCTAAAGATATCGCATGGGGACATTGGAAAGGTAAAGAACGGGCAATAGAAAATTGGATCGCAGGTTCGCAAACAATCGCCAGAGACCCCGAAATGACAGCAGCAAAACGCTTTTCGGCAGAGTATCCGTTAAAGTTAGCTATTTGCGAGTTGACCTGTCAAGTCGGTATAAATGAAGAAAAAGATATCGAGCCGCATGTCAAAGAAGTAATTCAAACAGGCGAAAAATTATTAACAAATACAAACGATCCAATTTTGTTACAAAAATTACAATGGGAAATAGGAATGGCAATTTATGACGCTGTACAGATTTATCAGTTACGTGAAAAATATGAATTGGCTTTATATTACGGTGAATTGGCAGCTGATTATATGGAATCAGGAATTAAAGGACGAACAAACGAATCAGATATGTATCTTATCGGACGATTATATTTTAGACTAGGAACTATTCATGCTCTCGGTAACAAAAATCATCGGGCTGCTATTGAATGGTTTAACAAATCGAAACCGATATTTGATCGATTATTCTCAAAAATAAATCCAGAAGAATCAGGACGTTTAGGTGAATCGCTGGTAAGTATGGGAGTTTCATATTGGTTGACAAATCAACGTGAAGAAGCAATTAGATTGACAGAACGCGGTCTGAAACAAATTGAACGCGGTGTAAAATTAGGTTTCACGAAAGAATCTGCTTTTGCTATTCCGTATTCAAACTTGATGAATATGTACAACGAATTAGGAAACACCGAAAGAGCAAGACACTACTCTAACTTATCAAGATTAATAAAATAAAAAATGGTAATATATCAGTGAAATATAATCAGTGAAATTTTTCTAAGTATGTTAAAACAATTACAATCATTGTAGAGAAACAATGCTTGTGTTTCTCTTGAGAGTCTAATATAGGAATATTCAACTAAAAATTTGCCGCTGATATATTACGAAAATTATTGTTTTATATGTTTATATTTTTTTGTGAATTTCATATTTTCGTATTTTTGTGTATTTCGTATTTCAAAAAAATATAAGTATTGTACAATGAATCGCCATTTAAAATCGAAAATTAAAAGTGAGAGCAGTATATTACAATAATTATCGATTTTGATAATAATCGATTTCGCAAAGAAATTTTCGTATCAACCAAATCAATTTAACAAATTTAATTTAAGATGAGATATCTTATTACGGGCGGTGCTGGATTTATTGGTTCTAATCTTGCACGGTATATTTTAGAAAAAGGTCATGAAGTAGTAGTTCTTGATAATTTTGCGACAGGAAAACGTGAAAATCTTACCGAGATAATTGACAAAATAACACTAATCGAAGGCGATATACGGGAAAAGTCTGTTGTTGATTTTGCCGTTTCAGGTTGTAGTGCGATTTTTCATCAAGGTGCGTTAGGGTCTGTGCCGCGTAGTGTAGCTGATCCGGTTACATCGCATGATGTTAATGTCAATGGAACGCTTACGGTTTTGCAATCTGCCCGTGAATTTAATGTGAAACGCATAATATTTGCGGCTTCAAGTTCAGCTTACGGCGAGCAAGCAGAATCGCCGAAAATAGAAACGATGCCGGCTTTGCCGATTAGTCCATACGCAGCGAGTAAAGCGTCATGTGAGGCGTACTTGCAAGCATACGCCGCAGCATACAAAATGGAAACAATATCGTTACGGTATTTCAATGTTTTCGGTCCGCGGCAAGACCCGTTTGGCGCTTACGCTGCCGTTATACCTGCTTTTGTAAGCGCATTTTTGAAAGATAAACAACCAGAAGTTTTCGGAGACGGCGAACAAACACGAGATTTTTGTTATATCGAAAATGTATGTTACGCAAATTGGCTGGCAGCGAATGCAGCACCAGAAAATTGTGACGGACGACCAATGAATATCGCATGTAATGCAGCAGTGTCGTTGAATCAAATTCTTAACAAACTTCAGCAATTAATGCAAAAAACTATAAAACCAATCTACAAACCGGAACGTGCCGGAGATGTAAAACATTCTCTCGCGGATATTACGCTGGCACAAAAAAAAATCGGATATAAACCTCTCGTATATTTCAACGAAGGTCTAGAAAAAGCAATAAACTGGTACAAAGAAAATTTGTAATTATAATTGTGAATCTTAATAATTAGAGATGATATATTTTTCACACTTGAAAATTCAGTTTGATCTTTCGTAACGAAAAAGGTGACCGTTCACGCATAAACTAAAATCGCCCAGAAAGGACGATCTGATATTGGCTCAATAATAGTTGTTAATTTCTTAAAACCTAATGTAAAAATTTTTTGTTAGAAGGATCGCGGTCGTCTCGACCGCATCTTTAGTTTTGTTTTTTGACAGGATTACAAGATTGACAGGATTTTTAAATGATAAATTAAAAGAATCAAAAACGTGAAACCATCAATTAGTTGTTAGTGATTTGAACTTATAATCCGTGATAATTTCCGCATGCGAACTAACCACTAACCACTAACCACTAACCACTAATATATTACCTTTGTTGTTAATTTGATATGATTACCATTATGAAAGATACAATCATATCAAAAGTCGTGAACGATACAATGTTATATATTACACAAGATAAATTACTTGAGAGGACTTCTAAAAATCTTACTGATAAAATGCCGGAAAAGTACAAAGAAATGTCGAAGTAATACTATACACACTTTAAAATTTCGGTAAAATTCGCAACATAACAATTGACGGGATGTGAACGAAAAAGATTTTTTGGTTCATATTAAACCGTAATTTTCAACGGCTCACACTTGAATTTCCGGTTCGAGTTGCATTCTGCTTGCCTACAAAAAGCAGGCAGACTTTTATGCGGTTTCACCGCCGAAATTCTTAGTATGAAGCTTTTAATTTCAACAATTAACCCCAAAATCTAAATTTATGAAAAAACCTCAAAGCACGATTTCCCGCCGTAATTTTTTGAAGACCGCAGCAGCCGCAACTGTAATTGCTTCGCCGTTGCTGATTCCGCGTCATGTTCTTGGCGATGCGGCACAACCCGGAGCCAACGATACAGTTAAAGTTGCGCTGATTGGTCTTGGCGGACGTTGTACGTGGCTTTATTCGCCCGATATTAAGCCGGTTGCCGGACTTAAAGTTGTTGCGATAAGCGATCTCATGCAGCCGCGTATTGATTCATTTATGAAACGATACAACGGAGATTTCAAACCGGAACAAGGTTACACCGATTTCCGCAAAATGATCGAAAAAGAAAAACCGGACGCTGTAATGGCAGAAACCGCAACTCATCAGCGGGCTTGGGTGTCGGCAATTGCTATGCAAATGGGTTGTCATCTTTACATCGAAAAACCGATGGTGTTGACAATTTCGGAAGGTCGTTATTTGGTCAATGCTGCTCGAAAATACAATCGAGTTACTCAAGTCGGCACGCAGCAACGCTCGTTGCCGCTTTGCAAATGGGCTTGTCAGCAAGTCCAAAACGGTGCAATTGGAAAAGTAAAAGTTGTTCAAGCTCCGAATTTTGTCGGTCCGAATATTTGGAAAAATCAAGCGGGTCAGCCGTATCCTGAAGGAATGAACGACGAAGTTTGGGATCGTTGGACAAATCAAGCAGTGTTACGGCCGTATCATTCGCAACTCTACCGTAACTGGTCAAACTGGCGGGATTACGACGCCGGCGGACTTTGTTTTGGTGTGAGCGGTTGGGGAACGCATTCTTATGATCAGGTCAACATGGTTCTCGGAATGAATGATACGGGACCGGTTGAAATTCTGCTCGAAGAACCGTGTACGATTCAGGATTCCGGTAAATTTGTAACTCGAAAGCCGACCGACGACGATTACGACCCCGAATACAAAGCGGAAGATGATACCGGCTCCGCTTACTTTAGAATGGCGAAAGTAAAAGGACCGCGTGCGAAAATGAAAATGTGGTTTGCCAACGGCGTAGAACTGCGGCTGAATCTTGACGGTGATCGCGGACCGGGACTCGGTTGTATTGTTACAGGTGAGAAAGGCAAAATTGAAATCAATCGGCATAAACTTTCGTCGAACCCGAAAGAGTTGACGGCAAAAATACCGGAAGAGTTCAAAAACAAAAGATCGGAATCAGTTTATCATGTTGAAAACTGGATTGACTGTATTAAAACCGGCAAAAAATGTACCGCCGATATTGAATACGGTCAACGCTCGACGACTTTGTGTGAACTGGTTAATATTGTCCGTGCGACTGCGCCGGTTGGTGAAAAAATCGGTTGGGACCCGGTCAAAGAACGTTTCACAAACAACGACAAAGGTAACGAAATGCTTACTCGTCCGCGGCGAAAAGGCTACGAATTGCCGGAACTTTCGTAAATGCAACTTACACCAATAAACGAAAGATAAAACTCAAAAACAGGTACAACGTTTTACCAAAACGTTGTGCCGATTTTTGTAAATTTATGGCAACTTCTAAAAACTAATATTAGGAGGAACGCAGGTGTCGTGTTTGTATTTTTTGTACAAAAATACCTAAATATGCGGTCGAGACGACCGCGTTCCTTCTAACAATAAATCTTTACATTAGGTTTTTAGAAATTAATTTATGTAACCTGTAATATATCAGTGGAATTTTGTTTTCAACTTTTTTTGAGAATAGTTTGAGATTTTTTTGAGAATAGTTTTGTTCGGAAAAATTAGGTTGAAAATTAGATTGAAAATGAGATTGTCGAAAATAAATCACAAATTGTTAAACAAATTTCACTGATATATTACTATACTCATTGTCCTTTAAAATTCGGTATTATTTTTTGTAACGAAAAAGGTGACCGTTCACGTATAAAACTAGAATCGCCCTGAAAGGGCAACAGGATTATAACCCGCCCCATCGGGGCGGGTAAA
>JAITKS010000377.1 GCA_031278315.1 Planctomycetaceae bacterium
TGGATTTCAACCGATAACAATATTGAACTAAAACTCAAAGCAAAACTGCTAGGAAAATTCGACAAAGAAATAATAGTCCAAGAATCCGACGGAATCAACACGACTCTAAAAATCGAATCGTTATCCAAATCAGACAAAGAATACTTAAAACAAATCCCAATTTCACCTCATTCAAAATACGTATTTTAAAATTCTATTTTTTTATTTATCAACCGCAGAGAACACAGAGAAAGATGATTTTGTAATTTTAGATTTTCGTTACAAAAAATAAAAACTGCTATGTAGAGTCACAATTCCTTGTGTCTCTACGTTACGGAATAAACGTAATATACCAATTACACTTTAAAATTCGTTTTTTATTTTTTTAATTGAAAATATTGACAATAAACGTTGCAATATTTTTTAATAACTACAACTTGTTTTTGAGTCAAAAAATTGTCTATGAATTCGCCCTGAAAGGGCAATCGGCATTAGCGTAGGGCAATCGCCCTACGTAATGGTTTCACCTTTGAAATTAAGCCCTGAAAGGGCGCAAGCCTAAAGATCATAAATAATTTTTTTGCTGTCGCCCTTACAGGGCTTGGTGTGTTATATTTTTTCCGTAGGGCGTTGCCCTACGCTAATGCTGATTGCCCTTTCAGGGCGAGTTGAGTTTAAAACGAATACCGAAATTTAAAGAACAATGAGTATATTACTAATTTTATGAAATCAGTGTAAAGCCATTCCTCCGCTTACATCGACTGATGCACCAGTCATGTAGCTTGCTCTGTCTGAGCAGAGAAACACAGCGACTTGTGCGATTTCTATTGTTTTAGCGATTCTTCCTAACAGTGAGCGTTTATTGAATTTTTCGGGGTCGGCGTTGATTGCGTCTGCGATGATGTCGGTGTACATTAATCCGGGCAAAACGGCATTGACATTTATACCGTCTTTGCCTACTTCAATAGCAAGCGAGCGGGTGAAACCTAGTATTCCGGCTTTAGTCATATCGTATGCGGTTTTTCCGCTAACCGATCCGCGTAACGCCGCTTGAGACGAAATGTTGACAATTTTACCGGGTTTATTCCTTTTGCGTAATCGTTGTACAACTTCTCTACAGACAAGAAACATACCTTGCAAATTTATATCGACACACTTTTTGAACTCATCTAACGTAAGATTAGCACATTCAGGATTAGCACAATAAGCAGCATTGTTGATTACAGCATGAACTACACCAAGTTTCAATTCTACTTCGTCGAACATCCTGCAAACATGAGATTCGTTGGAAACATCTGCATAAACTGCCAAAGCGTCGACACCGTACGCTCTTTGAATTTCAGCCGATAACTCATAAGCTTCATTTTGACGGCTGCGATAATTGATTACAACTTTCGCACCTTCTTCGGCGAGTACTTCGACAATGGTTTTACCTAATCCGCTTGCAGCACCTGTTACAAGAACTATTTTGTTTCTGAGATTTAAATCCATTTTTAATTATTAAATTGTTATGACGAAAACGTCGGGGATTGTATTGAAATTATCTGCTCAATTATATATTGTCAACAAAACGAAATTGTCTGCAAATATAAATTGAGCTTTTCCAATAATTGATAATATCACGTAATTTTTTACAGAGAGAAATTTATGTTGAGGTGTAAATGTGTATTCTTTTATTCGTGTGAAAAAAAATTTTTTCGTGTGATCTTTTTCGTGTAAAAATTTTTTTCGTATGATTTTTAAAACTGATCTCGTTTTAATTTTCAGTTCGTGCTTTATTTGCTTATTTGTTGGAAATCAGATTTTACTGAATACACATTTATATTGCCCCCAATTTATCGTACGATTTTTATAAATAGACAAAGACAATTAAAGACAATTATATTCTCATTGTTTATTTTTCTTATCGTTTATTTTTATATTATTTTTTTTCGTTTATCCAATCGGTGTGAAAGACTTCATTATTTGGTTTATCTATTCTTTTATACGTGTGGGCACCGAAATAATCTCTTTGTGCTTGTAATAAATTTGCGGGTAAATTTTCTGATCGGTATGAATCATAATACGACAGTGCAGTTGAAAAAGCGGGTACGGGAATTGCTAACTCGATAGCTGTTTTTACGACATTTCGCCATGATTCTTGTGCCGATTCAACAACTTCCTTGAAATACGGAGCAAGCAATAAATTTTCGAGATTAGGATCGGTGTCGAATGCTTCTTTTATTCTTTCTAAAAACACGGCTCGTATAATGCATCCGCCTCGCCATAACATTGCAATATTTCCGTATTGTAATTTCCAATCGTATTCTTTACCTGCTGCTTGCAGTTGTACAAAACCTTGTGCATAAGAACAAATTTTCGATGCGTAAAGAGCTTTACGAATCTGTTCGACAAATAAATTCTTATCGCCTTTGTAAGAGCCTTTAGGGGCAGACAAAATTTTTGATGCCCGTACTCTTGCGTCTTTAATTGCAGAGATACATCTTGCATACACTGCTTCTGTAACAAGACTGCTTGGAGTACCGATATCAAGTGCAAGTTGACTCATCCATTTACCCGTACCTTTTGCGCCGGCAGTATCAAGAATTAAATCGACAAGATATTTTCCTGTTGTTTTATCTTTGACTGTAAAGATATCTTTAGTTATATCGATCAAATAGCTGTCGAGTTCGCCTTTATTCCATTCGGCGAATGTTTGATGAATTTGTTCGTTTGAAAAGTTAAGAGCATTTTTTAGCATCCAGTATGCTTCGCAGATTAATTGCATATCGCCGTATTCGATTCCGTTGTGAACCATTTTTACGTAATGACCTGCGCCGCGGTCACCGACCCATTCGCAGCAAGGTATATTTTTTTTCTCACCGACTTTAGCTGAAATAGATTGGAAGATTTCTTTGACTTGAATCCATGCTTTTTCGGAGCCTCCGGGCATAATGCTTGGTCCTTTTCGAGCGCCTTCTTCGCCGCCGGACACACCGGTACCGATATAAAGTAATCCTTTTGATTCGACAAATTTTGTGCGGCGTTCTGTATCTTTGAATTGAGTATTTCCGCCGTCGATAATTATGTCGTCTTGTTCGAGAATTGGTAAGAGTTCTTCGATTACGGCGTCGATTGCTGCTGCTTGCGGATACAGTGCAATTTCGGGTGCGGGGACAGCATCTTTCGATTGAATCATCAGCATAACTTTACGCGGGCGTTTCAATTTCGATACTAATTCTTTTAGTGAATATGTTCCAACGAGTTTATCGCCGTGTGATTTGCATTCGGGTTGATTTACAAACTCATCGACTTTAGATGTTGTCCTATTAAATACGGCGGCTCGATAGCCGTGATCTATCATGTTTAGCACAAGATTTTGACCCATTACAGCCAAACCCATTAATCCGATGTCATAATTTTCACTCATTTGTTTTTATGAAATTTTTCGTTAAGTTGTTTAATGTAATTTTATCTGTTTTATTATTGCAGATAAAATTCGTATAAATCGTATTATCGATTAGTGTGATAATGCGATTCCTGTAATGATCTGTCGAAAATATCTTTACAAAAGACATATTTCAACTCGACCAAAGGGCAAGTATTGTAATAAACGAAATAAAAATTACAACCGCTCATAACTATGCAACTCCAAAAAAAGATTAATGAAAAAAGTAATATACCAACGGAATATTTTTTTATTAACCACAGAGGACACAGAGAACACAGAGGAAGATGATTTTGTAATTTTAGATTTTAAATTTTAGATTTTTCGTAATATATCAGTTGAATATTTTTTTTGACAGGATAAACAGGATTACAGGATTTACAGGAATAGTGGTTAGTGTATAGTGGTTAGTGGTTAGTTCGCATGCGGAGATTAGCACGGATTCTAAAGTTCAAATCACTCACAACTAATTGATGGTTTCAAGTTTTGATTCTTTTAATTTAT
>JAITKS010000407.1 GCA_031278315.1 Planctomycetaceae bacterium
TGACACGATTATTGTGAAGAATCCGACAAAAAAAGACAAATAGCAAATCATCCGCGAATAAAATAAAATCGCCCTAAAAAGACAGCAGTATAGTGGTTAGTGGTTAGTTCGCATGCGGAAATTAGAACCGAACCTGAATTAGAATCATTAACTACTATTATTGAGCAAATATCCGATCGCCCTTTCAGGGCTTCAGTTTGGCGGGGGATTTTACCCGCCCCGAGTGGGGCGGGTTATAATCCTGTTGCCCTTTCAGGGCGATTCTAGTTTAAAACGAATACCGAAATTTAAAGTGTGAAAAGTATATTACGATGCCGTTTATTGGCGATTGGCAATTTGAGATTTGTTGAGATTTGTTGAGAATTCCATCATGTTACGAAATAAAATTATAGAAAATCCGCAACCGTTACCGCGTGAGTTTTATCTTCGAGACACTGTTACGGTAGCGTATGAGCTTTTGGGCAAACGTTTAATTTATCGGCGTTTTATCAATCATAATTCGGTTTCAAAGTCGAAAAATATTGTATCTGGGATAACGGAGACAACGTCGGGTATTATTATTGAAACTGAAGCTTATACCGGTTGGAATGACAAGGCGTGTCATTCTTATAAACGTGAATCACCGCATCTGAAACATCGTACCAATATTATGTTTTCCGAAGGCGGTTTAGCTTATGTTTACTTGATCTATGGAATGTATAATTGTTTTAATGTTGTAGCTAATGTTTGCGGAAATCCCGAAGCTGTTTTAATTCGTGCAATCGAACCGGAAGAGGGAATTGACATCATGCAAAAACGCCGATTGAAATTATCAAATCGAAATACAGACACAGATAAAAATACAGATACAGATACAGATACAGATAAAATCGATATTAAACATTTATGTAATGGACCCGGTAAATTATGTATTTCAATGGGAATTACACGTAATGACTACGGCAAAGACTTATGCGGAAACGAACTCTTTATAACCGAGGGGATAAATATCAATCCTAATAAAATATGTACAACGCCGCGAATAAATGTAGATTATGCCGAAGACGATGCTAAACTCCCATATCGTTTTGTCATTCGCGACAATCCGTATATATCTACTCGCAAGTTTATAAAATGAGGTCAGTGGTCAGTGGTTAGTTCGCATGCGGAGATTAGACAAGAATTATCTTTACCATTTTTTTACTGGAATGAATTTTGGGAAATTTATTTTTTTTCCGACTAATTTTCCATACATTTCAATTAGTTCTTTGTAATCTAATCTTAAAAAGTCCCAGATTTGCGGCGGCGGATTCTGTTTTAGCCAATGTTCTACAAAGTTTTTAACGATTGAATCATATTTTTTCTGTGATGTTCCATGTGTACTGCATCTTCCTGCAAAACGCCGTATATCACCATTGAACAATGGCGATATGTGATAAAGTTCGTGTACGATTGTTTCTAATTTTTGTGATAATCGCAATTCAATAAATCGAGGGATATAAAAATAAATTATGTATAAATATTCTACGCCGAGATCGCTGCAATAGCGATGTAAAGTTACTTCGCCGCTGCGGGTTATTTTTGTCGGGCTGCCGTCTTTGAATCGCAAGGGTACTACACATGCGAAAGTTCCTACTGGTGCGCTATGTCTAGTTTGCGAGTAACAAACTGCTACTCGTTCCATATCAATGTGATTTAATGCAGGCACACGAAAACAAACATCTGCACAAACTCGTGATAATGCCGCTGTGTAATCAAATTGTTGTTTTCGTTGAATATGCTGAATTGGCGTCATCATATTCTCTCAAAAATAATTTTAGCCGGAACGCAGTTGTCCCGCCTGCATCGTTTGGATACAAAAACGCCTAAAGATGCGGTCGAGACGACCGTGTTCCTGATAACAATAAATTATTTCACTGATATATTACAAAAATAATATTACCCAAAGACTATTTTATTAAAGGATATAGTATATCACTGAAAATTTTTTTATATGATGTTTATACTATTCTATTTTTACGCGTTTAACTTTGGTGCGGGTACGATTATTTTTACCGACGAATTCGAGAATTGCACGTTGACCGGCATCGCCGATTCTTTTTGCGAACAGTCTTAATATTCGTGTGTAGCCGCCGTTACGGTCTTCGAATCTTGGGGCGACTATATCGAACAAAATCCGGACAGCGTCTTTATCGCCGATAATTTTTAGTAATCGGCGTCTTGCGGCGAGGGCTGGTGCTATTGTGTGGTTCCATTTTTGCCAAAGTTCGCTATTTCGCCATTTGCGCCATTCGTCTGTACCGCGTTCTGCTACGACTTCTATTTCTTTTGCAGCTTGCAGATGAATTTGTGCTTTTTTGGCTATTGTTACACATTTTTCGAGCAATGGGCGAACTTCTTTTGCTTTTGGGAGAGTTGTAATTATACGTCCCGGATTTTTGGCAACATTCTCTGAGCCTTCGATATCATCCGTTTCGGTTTTTAGTATTGCAATTATAAGATTTTTAAGTAACGCCCGTTGGTGACTTGGATTACGTCCCAACTTTCTACCTTTTTTCAAATGACGCATTTTTGCACCTTTCTTAATTTAATTTATTTTTTAACTTACAATTTTGGTCTATTAAAAAACTGTTTACCAAAACTGTTATTCAAATTCAAGGTGCAACATTATACCCATATTGCAGCAATCTGGAAGGCGGTAGGTAAAATAACGGCAGATCGAAAATTTGTAATGTATCAGTGAAATTTTTGTTTTAATTTTTAATCACGAAACACACGAAAATTATATACATCCCTTTTTTCGTGTTTAAAAATTTTTCGTAAAATTTATCAGAGGTTTCAAATTTATTTTTAACTAACCTTATTTTGTTTTTATTAACCACAGAGAACACAGAGAAAGATGATTTTGTAATTTTAGATTTTAAATTTTATATTTTGTGATAATTTATCCATTTGATTTGTATTAATTTATCCGTTTGATTCCGTGTGTGGTGAGTAC
>JAITKS010000420.1 GCA_031278315.1 Planctomycetaceae bacterium
ATGCTTTAACATTTTACTTCTTAGAGTTCACTCTAAGTCAATGGGGGGTCAAGATGCCCAATATTCTCTTCAAGTCGGGTCAAAGAGAAGGTTGATAAAATTTTCAAACCGTTCAAAAATTTTTTGCAAAGAAAAATTTTTACATGAGGTTTTGTAATATATCAGTTGAATATTTGTTTTTCACTTTTTTGTAGTTATGAATTTTAAAACTAACTGTATTTTTCACCTTATTTTTTTGAAACACGAAATACACGAACAAGAGCCAACTATCAAGAAGTCCCGCTAGGGACGACACTTTATTAATTGTATGCTTCAGCATACGGAAGGAGCTAATAAAGTGTCGTCCCTGCGGGACTTAACAGGTATGTTATTGATAATTTAAAATTCGTAAACAACCAAAAAAACGAAAAATTCCACATACTATACTCATTACACTTTAAATTTTGGTATTTGTTTTAAACTAAACTCGCCCTGAAAGGGCGAATTCATAGACAATTTTTTGATTCAAAAACAAGTTGTATTGATTAAAAAATATTGCAACGTTTATTGACAATATTTTAAATTACAAAAAAATAAAAAACGATTTTTAAAGTGTAATTGGTATAGTAAAATAAGCAACGTAGTCAACGATGTTTTTGTCTTATAAATTCTCAGTGTCTCTTGGGAGACGGATATTGAATTAGAATATTCTATTGAAGTATTACTTTTTTTCTTTTCATATATTGTGAAATTTCAAATATTCATCTTGTCAAAATTGCAATTTTTTTGTATGCTACCAACCTGAAACTTGCAGTGTAGTAAGTTTCTTAATAAAAATTGATCGATTACCGCCATGTTGTTAGAAATACAATTACATGATTATCAGTTTAAATCTATACTCTACATATTTAACTCGTACAAGGGATTCGGCAGCGTGAAAGAGATATACTCATATTATTACGATTTCGGCGGTACAAGGACGAATTAAATAAAAAATTGAAATCTGTATTCCAACAGATAATCAGGCAGCTATAATAGAACTTTCAAGTGAGAGTAGTTTAACAGTCTATTTTCCGACAAATAAACAGATTAGCTGTTACGTAAAATTATGTACGAACAGTTCGAAAAAAAAAGGACGAAAAAATGTCTAATCAAAAAAATCAAAATATCGCCGAGCAAATTTCAGCGGAAAAGAATATATCGAATTCAATTGATTCAAGTATTCATCAGTATGAAAATTTTTTAACCGATTACGATCTTTATTTGCTTGGTGAGGGAACTCATTGGAAAAGTTACGAAAAGTTGGGAGCGCATTTTCGTGAAATAAACGGAGTTAAAGGTGTGAATTTTGCAGTCTGGGCACCGAATGCAACCAATGTCAGCGTAATTGGAGATTTCAACCAATGGAATGCAACAATCAATCCGATGCACAAACATATTCCATCTGGTTTTTGGGAGATTTTTATTCCCGATATTGTCGATTTTGCAACTTATAAATATGCGGTTTATAACGGTGAGCAATGTTATGAAAAATCAGACCCATTCGAATTTTTTGCTGAAGTTCCGCCTTGTACAGCTTCGCGTGTTGTTGATCTTGATCGATATCAATGGAACGACGGCGAATGGTTGACTAAACGTAAAAATTTCGACTGGCAGCATAAACCGATTTCGGTTTATGAAGTTCATCTTGGCTCATGGCAACGTACCGGCGACATTCCGCACCGCTGGTTGACTTACCGCGAAATCGCTGACAAATTGGTCAATTACGTTCTTGAAATGGGTTATACTCATATAGAACTTTTACCTGTTTCTGAACATCCGCTTTCGGCGAGTTGGGGTTATCAACTTACAGGTTATTTTGCGGCAACAAGCAGATACGGAACACCTGAAGATTTCATGTATCTTGTCGATTTTTGTCATCAAAATGGAATAGGTGTAATTGTTGATTGGGTGCCGGCTCATTTTCCGCGTGACGGTCATGGATTGCAACAATTCGACGGCACCGCTCTATACGAACATGCAGACCCGCGGCAAGGTGAACATCGCGATTGGGGAACACTCATTTTTAATTACGGACGGAATGAAGTACGTAATTTTCTAATTTCAAATGCAATTTTTTGGTTAGACAAATATCATATTGACGGCTTGCGGGTTGATGCGGTTGCGTCGATGTTATATCTCGATTATAGCCGTGAATCGGGTGATTGGATCCCGAATGAATTTGGAGGACGTGAAAATTTGAAAGCTATCGAATTTATAAAAACGATGAACGAGCAAGTTGGCATGCAGTTTCCCAATGTGCTTACAATTGCTGAGGAATCAACGGCTTGGCCAGGCGTATCGAGACCAACGTATTGCGGCGGATTAGGTTTTTCGCTCAAGTGGAATATGGGATGGATGAATGATACGTTGCGATATATGCGGCACAATCCGGTGCATCGGAAATTTCATCACGACGAATTAACGTTTAGTTTAATTTATGCGTTCCATGAAAATTTCGTACTGCCGATTTCGCATGATGAAGTAGTTCATGGCAAGGGGTCTATTCTCGATCAAGTACCCGGCGACTTATGGCAAAAATTTGCGAATACACGTTTATTGTACAGTTATATGTGGACTCATCCGGGTAAAAAGTTGCAGTTCATGGGGTGTGAATTCGGGCAGTGGAACGAATGGAATTTCGACGAAAGTTTGCAATGGCATCTTATGCAATGGGAACCGCACAAAGGATTACGTGCGTGTATTGCCGATCTGAATAAAATGTACAAAAACGAACCTGCTTTACACGAATTAGATTTTGATGGTAAAGGATTCGAATGGATCGATTGTCATAATTGGGAAGTGAGTACATTTGCTTTCATAAGAAAAGCAAAGAGCTGGCCGGATTTTCTAGTCGTGCTTTGTAATTTCACGCCGGTACCTCGCACGATGAAAATAGGAGTACCGATAAACTGTTATTATGAAGAAATTTTCAGCAGCGATTCTGTGTTTTACGGAGGCAGCAACACCGGAAATGGACCAGGCGTACAAGCAACAAACGAAAATGCACATGGGCGGCCGGCAAGTATTGAAGTATTTTTTCCGCCTCTTGCCGTATCGGTATTAAAACCGAAATTGTAAACATAATATCGTAAACATAATATCGTAATTACATCAACAAAATTCCTAATGAGTATTAGTTCTTTTAAATTTGAATTATTGCGTAAACTTGTTGATTTATTCAAGTCGAATATTTTGCAGTATAAGAGTGTTGAGTATGATGATTCAAATGTTCGCATAGATTTTATTGACAAGTTTTTTGAATTACTTGATTGGGATATTCATAACGAACAGGGGTTGGCAGAAACGCATCGGGAAGTAATTTGTGAATTGGAAAATAAAAAATTCGGCGGTCAAAAAGTTCCTGATTATTGTTTTCGAGTTAGTCTGCCGCAATTTTTTGTTGAAGTGAAAAAGCCGATTATTAGTATCAAAGAAAACTCCGAATCGTCAATTCAGTTACGGCGTTATGCTTACACGGCGAGGCTGCCGCTTTCCATTTTGACGAATTTTGAAGAGTTTGCCGTTTACGATACGCGAATCAAAATCAATAAAAATGATAAAGCTACAAACGCACGAATTTTTTATTGTACTTTTGATGATTACGAGAAATATTTTGATTACATTTATAATTTGTTTTCAAAAACTGCTATTCAAGAAGGCAGTTTTGAACATTATGTCAACGAAAATAAAAGAGCTAAAGGAGTCAGCGAAATCGATAAAGAATTTTTGAATTTTATTGAAGATTGGCGAATCGAATTAGCAAAAAATATAGCAGCAAATAATCCGGAACTTTCAATTGACAATCTCAATATTGCTGTTCAAAAAATAATTGATCGTATTTTATTTTTACGAATTGCAGAGGATAAAGGAATCGAAGATTACGGAGTATTACAAAGGGAATCTCAAAAAAAATCTGTTTATAGGTGTTTCAATCGTATTTTTTCTGAATCGGGCAAGAAGTACAACGCCGATTTATTTAAACATGAAAAATGGCTTGAAAATATTTCAATTGATGACAAAGTTTTATGTAATATTACGGGCGATCTTTATTTTCCTGAATGTCCTTATGCTCTTGGAGTTTTACCGGTCGAGATTCTTGGTAATATTTACGAGAATTTTTTAGGTAAAGTTATTCGTTTGAGTTCAGGGCATCGTGTTAAAATAGAGGCGAAGTCTGAAATACGCAAAACGGGCGGAGTGTTTTATACACCGCAATATATTGTTGATTATATTGTACAAAATACAGTTGGAACTTTGATCAAAGATAAAACACCCGAAGAGATTGCAAAAATAAAGATTGTCGATCCTGCGTGCGGTTCGGGATCTTTTTTAATTAGGGTGTATCAATTTTTGTTGAATTATCATCTTGATTTTTACACGCAAGAATCGAATAAGAAATCTGCTCTTAAATACGGTAAAATTTTTGAAACGGCGTTTCACTCGTACAGATTAACGATAACAGAAAAACAGCAGATTTTACAAAACAATATTTTCGGAGTTGATATTGATTCACAAGCGGTTGAGGTTACGAAGTTATCGTTGTATTTGAAATTGCTTGAAAATGAGGGGCAAAGGTCTGAAGGTCAAATATGTAGTTTTAACAATTTACGTTTATTGCCTGATATTGATAACAATATTAAAAGCGGCAACAGTCTTATCGGCACTGATTATTTTGCGCAACAAAAATTCAATTTATCCAGCGGGGAGCAAGCAAAGCTCAATTGTTTCGATTGGGAAAAAGAATTTCCAGACATATTTAAGAAGAACGGAGGATTCGATATTGTAATTGGAAATCCGCCGTATCTAAAAGAATATACTGACAAGAAAATTTTTGACGATATTCGCAAATCGTACATGTCAAAATATTATCAGGGCAAAATGGATTTGTGGTATTTTTTTGTTTGTCTTGGTATTGATATATTACGAAATAACGGACAATTAGGATTTATCGTACCAAACAATTGGACTACGAATACGGGAGCTGCAATTTTACGTAATAAAATTCTTGATGAAACAAAAATCGAAAAATGTATTGATTTCGCCGACTTTATGGTATTTAAAGATGCCGGCATACAAACGATGATTTTTATATTGTCAAAAATTAAACCGTCTCAAGATTATTTTTTAAGCTATAGTAAAATTTTGAACAAAAATATTAGTACGGGCAATTTATCAAAAATTATTGTAACAAAAAATATAAATGAACATATAACGGATATACAAAATTTTGACGTTAAAATAAACGTACAGATGAAAGATCAATCGATTAGTTTAGTGAGCGAATATGATAAGTTGATTTTAGATAAAATAGAACAAGCGGGAAATTTTAATCTGACCGAAAATGAAATAGGACAAGGAATTGTCGGTGCGCCTGACAATTGTTTTTTGATAAAGATAAAGAAAAATTTCACATTAACTGAACAAGCTTTTATAAAAAATTTTTATACATCAGTTGACCGGTATATTTCACCCGATAGAAGACAATATTTGTTGTATCTTACAAAGAGTAATTTGAATAATCACAAGTTAGAGGATTTTCCGAATATTTATAATCATTTTGAGAAATACAAAAGTATTTTGAATCAAGCCAAAATAAAATATAAAATGCCGAACAAACCGTATTTCTTTCTACATCGTGAGCGTGATGCGAATATGTTTATCAAGGGGCGTGAAAAAATTATTTCGGCAGCTAGAACGGTATTTCCAAAATTCTATTATACAACGGAAGAGTTTTATGGTTCGAGGGCATTATTTTTTATTCAGACAGAGCGAATAAACTTAAAATATCTTGTTGGAATATTAAATTCAAATGTAATTAATTTTTGGCTGCGGCGTAAAGGAAAAAAACAAGGCAGTATGTTACAAGTAGATAAAATACCTCTATTGAAAATTCCAATTGTGCAGACAACAAATAAAACAATACACAATAAAATTGTTGAATTGGTCGATAAAATTATACAATTAAAACAAAAAGTACACGCAAAACAAAAGGCAAAAATTAATACAGATTCAGATTCAGATTTACAAGACCGAATTGAAAAAATCGATCAGCAAATTGATCAAGAGGTTTATTCGTTGTACGGATTAAAAGATAATGAAATCATGCCGCAACGCTGTGCGGTAACAAAATTATCGATTTGAAATTTGTGTTGTTTTTTTATGGCAATACAGAATGAATACGGAATGGATACAGAGTGAATACAATGTGAATACAAAGCGGATACAAAGCGGATACAATTTTAATTTGAATAAAAAAGTTACGATGATATATTATGAAAATTGGGTTTAGTTTTAGGGGTTTTATTTAATTTTGTAACAAAAAAATATATGTTTTATAAATTGTGCATTATCAATAATGTATTGAATAATTTTGTTTTTTCGTTATTGATTTTATTTTTTGTTTTGTCTAATGGGTGCAAGTTGCCGCATACATTTAATCCATTGACGGCAACGAGATTACGTAGTATTGAGCTTGAACATCTTGGCAATACGGCTCTTGAGCGCGGGGACAATAAGACAGCGGAAAAATATTTTTCTGATGCTTTAAGGCTGAATCGACGTGATGTTGATTTGCGGCGTAGTTATGCGGAGTCGCTTTGGCAGCAGGGTAAAAACACGGATGCGATTGAGCAGCTTAAATATGCTCAAAAACATGGAGGCGGTCAAAATGATGTAAATTTGAATATTTCGTTAGCGGAGAAATTATTGTGTATGAATAATATTGATGACGCATATAAACAAGCGGATGAAGCGGTAAGATTATCTCCGCAAGACTCACGCGGATGGGCGTTACGTGGAAAGGCATCGATGATGTATGTACAGAATCAATTAAACTCACCTGTTATGAAAATGGACATTACCAATGTTAAGCCGGAGGACATAAAAAATATAGATCAAGTGAAGGAAAAAATTCGTGAGCGGATTATTAATTCGCGTAACGATTATTATCGTGCTATTTCGATGGATCCTAGTAATCGCAATATTTTAGCTGATCTTGCGGAGATACAATTACTTGCTGGTCAACCTGAGCATTCGTTAATAACTTTACAAAATTTGCAGGAGCAATATCCGCCGGAATCTATACCGTCTCATATTTTGCAATGTAAGGCAAAGGTTTATTTTGCTTTAAAAAAATACGACGAAGCCAATCAATGCATTGCAATTGCAAACGAAAAAATAAAACGAAAATAAAACGAAAATAAAACAACGTCTAACATATCAGGCAGAATTTTTTTCAGAAAATTATATTTCATCTACAAAAGCTGCTGTAGTTACGATTGAACAGATTGATGGTAGGATAATCGTAATTAAAATTGAAGACTTGTCAAAACAAGATCAACATTGTGTTGTAATATGAACATATCAGACAAGAACAACATAAGGCTGAAAGGAAAACTAAAAATTCTATAAATTCGTTACAAAAATATTTCTGTTGAAATAGTTACTCCAATTACTATATTAATGGTTCCCCTTATTGAACGATAAAATTGTTGTGATATACTTTCACGTCCTTTGTTTGCTGATAACTCACTTGTATGAAATTCGGTGATACGGAATCTATTCATTAAAAAACTGCTTGACTATAAATAATTAATCAAACAGAAATAATTAATCAAACAGCTCAAACCGAAAATTCAAATGAAATCAGTTTAAATGTGAAATCAGCTTAAAATTCAAACGGCAGCTAAAATCCGTTTGATACAGCTTGCCGTTATCGAAATATCAATAGTCTCAATAATCTCAATAGTCAATTTTATAGATTCAATTTTATAGACGATTTGATTTTTCAATTAACGTAACATTAATTCACTATAACAACCAAATAACAACCAATTCAACAACACAAATTAACCATGACATTAATTTTAACTCAACTCTTTGCACAAGTTGGTAATCAAGTTTTAACACTCGTTCTTGCAGGAGCGGGATTACTTTTGTTAATTATCATCTTTGCTATTTTCATGTACTTCTTTCCCTTGTGGATTCAATCAGTTATGGCAGGCGCGGGAATATCTATTTTCGACCTTATCGCAATGTACTTCCGAAGAGTTAACTCCGAAGTAATTCTACGTAGTAAAATCATGGCAGTTCAAGCCGGACTCGATGATAACGTTGTAACTACTAAATCACTCGAAGCGCACTTTTTGGCAGGCGGTAACGTTTCCGCTGTCGTTCAAGCAATGATCGCTGCTAATAAAGCAAAAATATTCGATCTCGATTACCAATTGGCAACAGCTATCGATCTCGCCGGACGTAATGTTCGTGAAGCAGTACAAACAAGCGTTTACCCCAAAGTAATCGATTGTCCAACACCTTCAAAAAATCGTGTTACTCTCGATGGTGTTGCAAAAAACGGTATCCAACTTAAAGTTAAAGCACGCGTTACTGTACGGACAAATTTAAGACAACTGATCGGAGGCGCAACCGAAGACACAATTATCGCACGAGTAGGTGAAGGAATTGTAAGCGCAATCGGTTCAGCTGGTACTCACGGCGAAGTATTAGAAAATCCTGACCGAATTT
Source organism: Planctomycetaceae bacterium (assembly GCA_031278315.1). GTDB lineage: Bacteria > Planctomycetota > Planctomycetia > Pirellulales > Thermoguttaceae > WRKP01. The sequence continues at coordinate 8,545 of JAITKS010000420.1, forward strand.
CAAAAACCGTACTAGCCCGACGATTAGACTCCGAAACAGCTTTCGAAATCGTTTCAATCGATATCGCAGATATTGATGTCGGCGAAAATATCGGCGCAAGACTTCAAGCTGATCAAGCCGAAGCAGATACTCGCGTGGCAAGAGCAAAAGCTGAAGGACGACGCGCTTTGGCTGTCGCTGCCGAACAAGAAAATATCGCAAAAATTGAAGAAAGCCGCGCAAAAGTCGTTGAAGCGGAAGCAGAAGTACCTCTTGCTATTTCAGAAGCTATCTCAAACGGAAAACTTAGCATTCTTGATTACTACAAACTAAAAAACATAATGTCAGACACCGACATGAGAACCTCAATCGCCAAAGGATTACCTACTGTAAATTCAAAAAATTAACAAAATTTTTCCATAGAGACGCAAAACATTGCGCCTCTATGGTGAGACAAATAGTGAGACAAAAAAAATTGTGCCGCAACATTTCAGTTCAATTTTTTGTAACGAAAAACAGATCAAGATTATGTCAAAGAATTGATAACAATAAACGAAAATAAATAATTATAAAACTCATACGGATTGTTATGATAATTTTTCGCAAAATTTTATATCAGAATTATGAGTTTTTTGAACGAATGAAATTTGTAGTTTTTTATCAAAAGACTTTATCAAAAGACGATTTCTAAAAATGTAATAAATATGTTAAATTTTTGTTTTTCAAATTTTGGATTATCAATTTGAAAACCGATCTCATTTGACAAATTACGAAATTGCCTTATTGAACAATATTTTGTCTGCGTTAAAATACGTCATTCGTTCATGGATGATTTTCGTTGAATGAGTTGTATGAGTTGAATAACTCTTATGACAATAACCATAACCCATAACCATAACCCATAAGGTACTTCTTTAAAAATTTATTTTTGCTAATTCAAAATCATGATCAAGCGAGGTTATGAATAAAAATTTTTATGCAATATTTGGATTTTTAGAAATTTACCTTAAACATTAAAATTAAAAATTAAATGAGTAAAAAAAATAATATCGCCCTTAACCGGCGGCAATTTTTAAGCCGAACAGCTGCCGTTACCGCAGTTGCTTCGGTTCCGCTTTATATTAGCGGAAAAGTTCTCGGTAAAGACGGAGCAGTCCCGCCAAGCGAATTGATTCTGCTCGGCGGACTCGGTATCCGTTCAAGAGGCGGACATGATTTGTCTGTATTCATGCAAAACAAAGATGTCAGATTTATATCAATCTGCGATATTCGGCAAGATCGCCGCGAAGCAGTTAAAAAACAAGCTGACCAAAAATACGCTAACAAAGACTGCACAATGTTTCGCGATATGTTCGAATTCTACGATGCTAATCCTCAAATGGATGCCGTATTAATCGCAACAGGAGATCGTTGGCATACAATGGCAACTATCGTAGCATCAAAAGCCGGTAAAGATGTTTATTGCGAAAAACCATTGTCGCTGACTATTCAAGAAAGCCGCGCTGTTGAAAAAGCTGTCAACAGATACGGACGGATTTTTCAAGCAGGAACACAACGCCGAAATATCGGTAACTTTCAACTCGCCGCAAAAATGGCGCACGAAGGTAAACTCGGCAAACTAATTGAAGTTCACGCCAACACGCTTAGTCCCGGCGTAACTCACGATTGGTTGCCCGCACAACCCGAACCTTCTAAAGAAATCGTTGATTGGGAACTTTGGCTCGGTCCTTGTCCTTGGAGACCTTACAACAAAAGCTACATAGACGGCGGATGGAGAGGACATTACGACTTCCACGGCGGCGGTATTCTCGAATGGGGAACTCATACCGTTGACCTCTGCCAATGGGCGAATCAATCAGATGATACCGTACCAATCGAATATTGGGCTACTTTCGATAAAAATGGAAACAAAACAGCACGTGTCGAAGCAAGGTATAAAAACGGCGTAAAACTCGTTTGCAGAAATAATGGATGGTTAGGTCTGGGAACTTGTTCAGCAAGATATGTCGGAGAAGAAGGTTGGGTCGAAACTGGAGACTCCGGAAGAATGGAAGTCTCATCTGATGTTTTACGCAAAGAGTTAAAATATTTCGGAATGCCCGGAACTTCGCCTGATAATCATATTCGGGAATTTTTGGACTGTGTCAAATCTCGTAAAAAGCCGGCTTCGAATGCTGAAGTCGCTGCCAATGCTCATATTGCTTCTCATTGTGCAAAAATCGTTTGGGATTTAAATCCCGCTAAATTATCAGATTCCGAAAAATCTTTCTCACTGAAATTTGATCCCGAAAAGGAAGAATTTATCGGAGATAACGAAGAAACAAAAGCAGCAAACAAACTAAGAAGCAGAGCAATGCGCGACCCTTGGAGATGCTAATAGATACGTATATATAGTGTGATATTTCTACAGTGTGATATTTATACAATATGATATTGTGAAATATCGTTTAAATCAAAATTGAAAAATAGAATTTCGTTTATTCGTAAATTTTATTTCTCAATGCGAATTGTAACTTTTAACTTAAAACTAAACTAATCATGTAATCAGACAAAAAAATTCAGTTGAATTTTTATATTTTGTTGTTTTGAATTTATTTAATTTTTCAAGCAGCAAATGAATATTGGTCTGAATACAATTACAAATATGTAACTAAAATGAAACATATATTAAACTTAATGTTGATAACTGCTTTTCTGACTTGTTCGGTTTTCGCACAAGACCCAGGTTGGCACAAAGTTCCACAAGATTCGTTGAACAAGATCGGAGCTGAAATTATTAAAAAACTTCTTGTCTCAACCAACGAATCGGAAATGTTAGAAATTATCAAGCCGACTACAGACAATGATAGTCATTTGCGAATTAAGATATTTGCATACAAACGGCTTGCGATTTACGGCACAAAAGCTGCCGTCCCTTTTCTAGTTGAGAAACTCGAAATCCCTAAAGAAGGCTTTTACGCTCGATATGCTTTAGAGACAATTCCAGACAAAGAAGTTGATACAGCACTTTGTGAAATTGCTCGAAAAACATCAAATCCGTCAGTGTTAGCAGGAATTTTGACAACGCTTGGAGTTAGGTCAAATCCTAGTTCTGCGGCGACAGCAAAATCTTTTTTGACGCATGCTGATAAAAATGTCAAACAAGCTGCGGCTTATACATACGCCAATACCGCCGGAACAGACGCAATTGAATTTTTCACTCAAAAGCCGCTTGATTCTATTTTTGCAGATTCGGCTTTTTTGCTTGCTGAGAATTTAGCAAGTAAGAATGATAAATCTAATGCGATAAAAATTTACGACGCTTTATCTGTTGCTGATATTAAGCCTTATCAGAAGGTAGCGGCGTTGGCGCAAAGTATTTTAGCACGCGGCGAGAACGGCATTGAATTATTTGTTGCACAGTTAAATTCGGATTCGCCGGAAAATTTTGACATTGGTTTGAAAGTAGGTCGAGAATTGCCGCCGGGCAAAATTGTTACACAGGCGATGCTTGATCAACTTAACAAGCAGAAAAATTCAGCAAGAAAAGCGTTGTTGATTCGTTCTATCGGCGACCGCAAAGACAACGAGTCGAAATCAATTTCGCTGCCGATTATTTCGGAACTTGCAAAATCAGGTGATGATACAATTCGAATTGCGGCGATTGATACGTTTAATAATATCGGCGATTCATCTGTTTTACCGATTTTATTTGACATATTAAAACAACATAAATCTAATAATTTAGCTAAAGTTGCACGTTTAACATTACAGAATTTATCGGGCAAAGAAATTAATACGGCGATTATCAATCTTCTTGACACTGGTGATGCGAATTCGCGAGTCATTGCAATTGGTTTGATCAAGGAACGGCGTATTTTTTCGGCGTATCCGCTTCTGAAAAAGTATCTGATTGACCCTGATACAGAAGTAAGCAAGGCAGCAATTGACGCAATTGGTCAGACTGCTGAACTCGCCGACTTGCCGATAATTTTGGATTTGTTTATAAAAGCAAAGACACAAGCGGATACAGATAAAATTCTTGTTGTTCTCAAGTCGGCTTGTACGCGGTTGCCGCAAAATGCTGCTTCGGAAGAAGTGTTAAAAGTATTAGAGAAATCGCCTGTTCCGATTAAACTTAACTTGCTAGAGTTATTAAAAGAGATCGGCGGTTCAAAAGCGGTTTCGATTGTTGAGCGGTTTGCATGGGATGATGTTGCGGAGGTACAAAACAAAGCAACTGAAGTTCTTGGCAAATGGTCTTCACCGAAGGATGTTGAATTGATTGCAGCTGCATGTTTGAAGTTGGCGAAAGAATCGAAATACAAAAGCCGCGGATTACGAGGTTATATTCGATTAGCAAGACAATTTACTATGTCGGAAGATCGAAAATTGCAAATTTGTCAAGAAACGTATGATCTGGCAACTAGAGATGAAGACAAAATTTTAATTTTCGACGTTTATGTAAGAAATCCGAGTCCGAAAGTATTATTAGTTACGGCGAAATATCTTGACATCGAAAATGAAAAATTACGTAATAAAGCAGCAGAGACCGCTGTGGCAATAGGTGAGAAATTGCAAGTAAAGTCAAAGGACATTGCTGATGTAATGAAAAAAGTTATCGATCAAACTAAAGACGAAAACCTAAAAGAAAAAGCAAAACGTGTCTTTGACAAACAATAGACAATTTCTAAAAACGTAATATATCAGTGGATTTTTTGTTTTTCAAATTCATAACCAAAAAAAGTTGAAAAACAATTTTTTTCCACTGATATATTACAAAAATTATTACAAAAAATTGCAAAAGTTACCAAGATTTGTAATGAATGATAATAAATAAAAAATTAGGAGAATGAAATTTCAATGACACAAAATTTATTTGATTTAACTGGTAAAAAAGCACTTGTTACAGGTGCAGCGGTTGGAATTGGCCGCGGTTATGCAGCAGCGTTAGCGAAAGCGGGCGCAGATGTCGCAATCATTGATCTCGACGAAAAAACCGGTCAAAAAACCGCAAACGAAATAAAATCTTACGGCAGAAATTCTATTTTTGTCCGTTGCGATGTTACAAA
>JAITKS010000455.1 GCA_031278315.1 Planctomycetaceae bacterium
GATATATTACATTCGTTTTTTATTTTTTTAATTGAAAATATTGTCAATAAACGTTGCAATATTTTTTAATAACTACAACTTGTTTTTGAGTCAAAAAATTGTCTATGTATTCGCCCTGCAAAGGCAATTTAAGTTTAAAACGAATACCAAAATCTAAAGTGTGAAAAGTATATTTTATTTTGGTATTAACCGCTAATTAAAATTACTAACGGTACCATTAAATTAAGAACCATGATCATTGGTATAAAATATTTTTCAGGTACGATTTTAAATATGCCCCTGCCCACAATAACACCAATAATTAAAGCCGGTAATAATAATAAATCTAATTTAATTGTAGTCATATTTATCATGTTTAATCCGGGAATCAGTCCGCCGATTAAAGGTAATTTTGTAACGTTTATTATGAAAAAAAATACAGCCCACGTCCCCATAAAATTATTTTTTTTCATCCCCAACGACGCTAAATAAATACTCATCACTGGTCCCGCAGCATTGCCTGTTTGCGTTGCAAAACCCGCTAAAAATCCCATCGTCCGCCTAAATATAGATGACTTCGGAACACTCGTCCAATTGAAATATTTTCGGATTAACTCAAATAAAACTAAAAAAATCACAAGCGACGAAACAAAAATCTTGAAAATATAATCATCAATCAACCACAAAAATATCGTACCGACAATCAGTCCAATAAATACAGAAGGTAACATTGACCTAATTCGTTGCCAATCAGCATCACGCCAATAATAAAAAACCGCAAAAGAATCCGCCGCCACAAGAAGAGGTAATACAGCTCCCGTCGATAATTTTTCTTGCCCGTCAAACGCAAACAACATCACAATCACACCAAGTATCCCAAGACCCGGAACACCCGTTTTCGACATCCCAAAAAATAAAGCCGCAATAAGACCCGCAATTATTGTTGACATCAGAAAAAAAAAAACTAGATAACTCTCACAATTAAAAAATATTTCAAAAGAATATTTCAATTCAAAATCATTGGCTCTTACAACAAAAATAAAACCGAAATTTAAAGTATAAAAAACATACTTGAATTTTCGGTTTTCAAGTTTGAACCGCCCGCCTGCCGCCTGCTTGCTTGCCTGCCGCCTGCTTGCTTATCGAAAAACAGACTCTTAATGAATAGAATAAATTTCGTATGAAATATTACCGCCGAAATTCTTTATAACTAATCCCACCACCATTGTCCGTCTTGTAACTTAATTTTAATTTTATTACGAACATTCGAGACTTGATTTTTACTTTCGATTTTTACATTCTCCTCCGAAAGAGCAACCGACGGCTCTATCTCAATACCGCCGATAGGAAAACCAATTCTTCCATTACGAATTTTATAATTTACCGCCGGCATAACAAATTTAGGTAACTGATATGTCTGAACAGCAAACTTGCTTTCATCGCCTAGAAATTCCATCGTCCAATCCGCTTTAGTGTAAAAATCTTGTTTCTGAATATGCGCTGCACATACGAACATATCAATCAAATTTCTGAGCTGCGCATAAACCAATATTTTCTGCGCAATTTTCTGATATTGCGCTGTGAAACTACGCGTAAATTCTAAACTCGCTCTATCAATATTATTGTTTACGATTTTTCGTTGTCCGGTCATAACATCGACAACTTCTTCTTCCGTTACCAATTTTACGCCGCCGCCAATCAACTCAATTCCGGTTTTGTCTTCAGTCATTACGACCGATTCATAGTCCGGCATAAAATACCAACGATGCAACTTGTTCGATTGCTTGTCCGACAAATCTGACCTCGCAATAAAAGTAGTAATATTCGCCCCTACAGGAATTTTTTCTAGTCCGATACCTAACAATTTCATTCTATAATCTGCCGCAACCATCACCCTCGCTGCATGTGTCGACGCTGAAATTCCGTCAACTCGAATCGTCTGTAATCCAAGACTTCGGCGTAATCCATCTGTGAAAACGTTAATCTGATTCTTGTCAACCCTGTTACTCTGTAAGAATTTTTGCATATTCGCATTGCCTTCACTCGTCGGATCAATAGAACACCCGATTACACCGGCAGCATCTTTGTTCGGAGCAAAAGCACGCAGCGCAACGACCAAGTCTTGCAACTCGCAAATTGGTTTTCCCGTACTTCGTCCGACCATCATTCCTTCCGCCCCCGGAAACCAACCTTCCGCCGGACCAGCAATCACAATGTCCTTCGAATCAGGAAAGAAAAAAAGATATTGAATACGCATTAAACCCGCTAAATAACGTACCTCTTCAGACAAAACACCATTCGAGTTGACAATTTCACGCTCAAGATGTTTTAAAGAAACAAACCGTAATTTGCTTTTTGTCATTACCGATCTTGATAATTGACTATACGACTTTCGCGCAGCTTCAAGTTGTTGAATACCGACACGTCCTGTATCTAGTGTAACAACTTCCAGCACGCCTAAAGAATCAATCCAAACGCCGGAGTTACCGCTTCCAAGTCCGGCTGCCGTGTTACTGTTTTGGGCGAATGCTGACACCGCTGTAAATAACAACAAAAAAAACAGCAATACAATATATCGAATAAACTTCATTACTCGACAACGCAAAATTGTAAAAACAGATTTCAATGTTAATAAATCTGCGTAGTCCGCTGAATTATCAAAATTATCAAATTCAAACTGATTACGAAATTCGTTTGTAAAAAAATTAGACAATCTGTATGTAATTAAATTCTTAATTTTCATATCTGTATCAATTAACTGAAATTTTTTAAGTTGTTAGCTGCTGACAAAACACAAACCTAACTCATAAACCATAAACGTACTGGACAATAAATTCCAGCGGCAGCGAAACATAAAAACCTAACTTTCAATACGTTTTGCTCTCTCTATAAATTGAAATTGAGACAACTAGATTTCGTAACTATCGAAAACAGCCTTCTCATTTTTATCTTTTATGCCGCTAAAATTCATACATATTTATAGACAATAATTCTGTATAAAATCTATCATTATTTACTATCTCAAATTTGACTGCGAATAAATAAGAGTAATTTCGACTTAACACAAATTTTTTAAAATTTCTACTAAAGAATCGAAAGAAACGGCACGAACAGAATAATTGATACAAAAATTATAATTTGCATAATACATCAGAGAATTTTTTGTTTTTCAAATTTTGGAAATTATATAATAGATCAGTGAAATATTTTTTTTAACACGAAATACACGAAAATTTTTTTTAGATAATTTTTGTGTATTTCGTTATTTCGTGTGTTTCGTGATCTCAAAAAAACAAAAATTTCATTGATATATTTCAAAAAATCTATGGGGAATTGACAGTGTAGGCGGTTTGCGTAAAATTCACCTTTCATTTTTTATTAGCAGCGTAATATTGCAAGAATGAT
>JAITKS010000049.1 GCA_031278315.1 Planctomycetaceae bacterium
GATTATTTGCGTTACAAGGCGTATCAAAAAGTTCTTGGGGCAATTGGTTAAGAACAGGAGCAAGGAATACCACAACACCCGTGCCGATTCCACAAGCTTCACTTAGCGTATTTAAACCAATTCCAGCTGTAGGACCAGTGAGTTTATGGACACGTTTGATGGGAGGATACGTTTCCTATTCAAATGCGTTATATTTACAAAGTGGAGTAACAACAGGTGCCTCATTGATGTCTATGTATCTTGTGGATTGGTTTTTGGGTGTAGGTGTAAATTTCGCACTTCAAACTAGTTCAGGTATTGTTGATCCTTATGATCTTGTTTCTCAAGAACCGACAGAATAATTTAACAATTAGGTATTTATAAAAATATATTTTCAGAACATTACACAATAAATTATGCGTTTTTGTAGTCATGAAAATTGAATTATTAACCTTACGAATAAGTAATAAAAAATGGAAAGAATTATTTTATTTTCGTTGTTCTCTCTCATTTTAGGTATGAATATGCTTTTATTTGCGTATAAGGCTCGATTGCCATCAGATATATCTATTGTTGTATTGACAATTGCTTATGAATTATTAGTTTTTTCTGTTATCTATTTTGCATATAATGTAATATCTTATATTATTGTTGCATGCCAAGAACGTATGTCTCGAAAATTGATCTGGGATACTACAAACGGCATCATTGTTGATCCTAAAACAAAAGAAGCAATGTTTGATTTTAAGTTTTACGGGGTGTTTGTAATTTTTTTCGATAATAAAACTAAAGAATTTTTATGCATATATAATTGTCTTACTGGTAAATATTTTGATGCACGTGGTAATGTCATTACTATGAATAAACTTGTTAAAGAGTGGCAAATACAAAAAAATGCAGTTGTTCAATAAAACGATGTAATAAAAAAATGAGAATAATTAAGGTATATTTTCGTTACAATAAATGATTGTTCATAATTGTCGTCTTCCCTACATAGAAGATTGTAACAATACTACTTGATGATTAAACGAATACACACTCAGGTCGGTAACTTGTCGGTGTCAGCATTTGACTGAAAAAACTGGAATTGAGTAATTATAAGACTCAACTTTATAAGAATGTCATGATATTTTTCTTTTGTTGTTTATAAGTTGTTATTACACTCCAGAATCGTTTGTTCCGAAAAATTGTTGATTGGAGATAAACAAAATGAATAAATAAAATTTCCCAGAACGGTTACAAAATTTTTTTCCAAAAGACGTTCTCAACTTCACGACAAACTATCTTTTAATATGACTCTTCGACTGGCAGAAAATCATAATTGCTTGACCGTTTTTTTAATATTGAATATTTTTTCTTGTTGTTCTTCCGTAAGATTTTTTTCGTCTTGTAAATTTTCTGACTTGAACATTTCGGCATACATAGCATATTGTCCAGACTGATACGCTTTTTGAACCATGTCAATAATTTCATCTAATGTATATTTATATCTGACTTTTGAATAAGATACGTTTAAAATTGCGGCAGTCGATTCTCGCCAAAGTTGTTTGATTTCGCTGTCGTATGAATCTTGTGAATTATCGTTACAATTAATCGCATCGAATAATGAACCCGCTGAAATATAATTAAAAACGCCAAAAGTTGTCTCATAATTTCGACTCGAATCAACCTGCCACTCGTTTATATGAGATTTCCAATAATCAACAGAAAAACCTCCCACATAAAGGTCTGATGTTTTTCCAACAGATTTTATAGCGATGTTGTAAGTTCCATTTTCTTTTGGAAAACGATGTAATATAAATTTAGTATCACCTGAAATCACACTGCTCGTTCCATCGTCCCAATCAATCTCCCAACATAAAATATCAACTCCATTGGCATTCAGTTGAAGTTCATAAGGTTCGTTTTTGTATATTTTAGAATCGCCTGAAACAGATGGAATTTCTTGAAGTAAAGATGTCTCATTATCTACTTGTGATAAATAATTTTTAATTCCGATTAACAGATAAACCTTGTTAATTATGTAATTATCTATTCGTTTAATATTATACAGAACATAAATATAACCTCCTATACTAACAATCAAATATGGCATCCAAAAAACTCTACCTGTTTCATAATATTTGATGCGTTCAAAATCTGGTAAAACATCCCCATTAGATATTTCGATTCTGTATTTTACGTCAATGATTTTTAAATTTTCTTTTTGAATTTGAGTTTCATTATAGTAATGTCGAAGTAATTTTGAACGTAACATACTGCCTACATAAATTACACAAGCAAGATTAGAAAAAATAAAAAAAAATAATAATAAATAAAACAGTAAAATACCAACGACACTGAAGTTGTAACCATAGGTATCAGGTTTGCTATTAAATAAATCTAACTTAAAATTATCCATAAGTTCATAATTATTTGTTATTAAAATTTTTCTGTGCCTTTTGTACTAAAAACGGTCCATACCAAAGGTCGTCTGACAAGTAGCGAGAAAGTTGTTGAAATCCCATCGCTGTCGTATTGTAAGGTGATGACGTTATTCCTACCGAACCATTAAAACCCAAATTTGAAAAAGGTACCGTTCCTATTGAAATACTAGTTGTAATTCCATACACACCAGATAAGTGAAAGTCAACAAAAGCATTCACGCCGCCTGCTACATTTGCAACACCAAATTGTACTCCTAAACTAGCAAACGTACCTTTATATTTATCAATTGTTGGTAAATTCCATATAGTTCCACGGTAGTATGATCCGGCAAATGAATATCTAAAATTTGCGTATGAGGTTGCGCCAACTGCAAAATTTGATGTTACTTCAACTGAATAAAATGTAGCTTGCAATAGATCCGTTGCAGTTGTAACCCATTCCACGCTAAACGTTATACCGATATCGGGTAATGCTTGAGAATTAAAGGGAGCTGTTTCTCGACGAATCTGTTCATAAATTGTTGATGATTCACCGGCAAGCAAATGATTAACAAAATATTTACCAAGTGAGGAAATATCAGCATGATTGAGATATGTCATAATTATATCACCAAGTTTATTAGCAACTAAATCAGTTATATTACATGAAAAACTAATTGATATGCCTGATAGTGTCGCATCTGGAAAAAAAGAACCGCCTAGTAATGTATTGAAAACACCGCCTAAAACATTTGCTCCAAGACTACTTATTGATGTTGCAATTGCAACACTTGACAAAGAACCGCCAACACTAAATAACCCACTCGGATCAATTCCATTAATAGGATCGGCGTGAGTATAGACATATTTATGTAACGATAAAGGATCGTCCAGATTCCCAAAGAATGGATCGAGTCGATTGAATCTTCCTGTTGTTGGATCATAGTAGCGTTGACGTAAGTATTGTTGTCCGATCTTTGAGTCGAACTGTTCGCCGCTATATAGAAATTCCGTAAGTGCAGTTGAGGGGTCGAAGTCTAGGGCGTTGCCGAAGGCGTCGTAGTTGTAGATTTCTACTATCGCACCGATATAATCGGTTAAAACTCTAGTACTTCCGTGACCGTCAAAGGTGAAATAGAGTTCCTTCCTTGACCCGTTTGTAACAGTTATTTGGGCGATCTTGTAAAGTCCGATAATGTACGTTATGGGGCAATAACATGAT
>JAITKS010000085.1 GCA_031278315.1 Planctomycetaceae bacterium
AGTGCTAAATATTTCACGCGCGAAACGTATGAAAAATTAGTAACATTAACCCGAAATTTAGGAGTAAAAATTATGTCCCCGTCAGCAGCAGAAACATATTGGAACGAAGCCACAATCCAAGGCGAAGCAAGAGGCGAAGCAAGAGGCGAAACAAGAGGTATAGCAATAGGCGAAGCTAGAGGTGAAATGAGAGGCGAAGTTAATTCAATAATTCGAGTGTTAAGGCGTCGAGTTGGTGAACCGTCGGCAGAGTTGAAAAGTAGAATTATGAATATACAGTCTATTGATAAACTTGATGAGCTTTTGGACTTTGCCGCTACATGTGTATCACTTGGAGAATTTGCAACAGCATTAAATTAACCTAATGTTTCAGTAAAATGTTTAGATAAAGAAAGACACAAGAATATAAAACAGAAAACCGAATTTTCGATTTTGCTGATTTTATTAATCAAATGAATTATAAACCGATGAGTTTCGGTTTCAGAATTTATCAGGATTTAATCGAGTTGTCTTAAATCCGAATTCTGAATTTAAATTCAAACTGAAAATTCACATTTAAAAATCAAACTGAAATATAACCAAAAATTATAGGAATAGTAGAAAGAGTAATAGTTATGGATGCAGATGAAATATTACTTGATGTTGAAGATCGAATGGAAAAAGCGATCAATAAACTCAAACAAAATTTGTCGGGAATTAGGACGGGGCGTGCTAATCCCGGTCTTGTAGATTCGATTCGAGTAGAGGCTTATGGCGGCGTATCTGTTCAATTGAAACAACTTGCGACGGTAGCATGTCCTGAATCGAATCTTATTGTGATTCGTCCTTTTGATCCTGAAACGTTGAAAGTGATAGAAAAAGCAATAATTGCGTCTGATCTCGGTTATACGCCGAACAATGACGGTCGTGTGATTCGGCTTAATATTCCGCCTCTTTCGACGGAAGTTCGTCAAAAGATGGTAACTCAAATTTGGAAACTTTGTGAGGAAACAAAAGTTGCAGTACGTAATGTCAGACGGGACGGAAACAAAACCGCAGACCAATCGGAAAAGGATAAAATATTCTCCGAAGATATACGAGATGATGTTAAAGAACAAATCCAAAAAATGACTAAACGATTCGAAGATGAGGCAAACGATCTCGCAAAGAACCGTGAAAAAGATGTAAAAGTATGACTACAGAATCAGTAACGAAATCAAATGCAAACTTGCATGATCCCGATGTCCGTTTAATGCTGGCTGTTCAGCAAGACGATGCAGCTGCATTTGAGGAACTTATGATACGTTATCAAGGACGAATATTTTCTTTATTAAGGCATGCAATTAATAATCGGGATATCGCCGAAGATTTAACGCAGGATGTATTCTTACGTGTTTTTAGAGCGAGGAAAAGTTATCAGCCGGATGCAAAATTTTCAACGTGGTTATTTACGATTGCGAATAATGTAGCAATAAATGCAATTCGTGCAAAAGGACGCAAGCCGGAAGTACAATTGGGAATTGCTTGTAATGACGCTTCGAAAAGTAATCCGGTAATTTTCGCTGAAGATTCTATTGCGGCAAGCAGCGGAACAATTCCAACGCGAAGACTAGAAAAGTTAGAAATGAGACAAATGGTACAGCTTGCAATTAATTCATTGGGAGAACGGCAAAGGATGGCTGTGTTGTTACACAAATTTGAAGGAATGAGTTATATCGAAATCGCAAAAATAATGGACATGACGCCGCAAGCTCTAAAGTCGTTATTGTGCAGAGCAAGATTAAATTTAAGAGACATATTACAAGCATACATGAAACATGGAAATAAAGTTAAAGAAAAGTAAGTAAGCAGAAAGCTCGAACTCGAAAATTAAAATTAAAGTAAGATTATGTCAGTGGTATTAATGATTATTAAATATTTTTGTGTAAATTTTTTTTCTATCCCAAGCGGCAAAGCCGTAATTGATATATGATTTTAAAGCAGCCGTGTTTTGCTCATCAACAGACGTTGTAACTAATTTTCGTCCGCAATTAATAGCTGTTTGTTTTGCAAATTTGATAATCTCTTGCGAATAACCTTGACCTCGTTCCGATTCAATTAATCCCATGTAAGTCAAATCAATTTGATCCGGCGGGGAATCTGTCAACAATAACACGCCTATATTTTTATCGCAATTTGTGTCGGATTTTTTATCGGTTCCGTTGGAATCAGACAATTTTCGTACAAAAAACCACAATTCAGGGCGAAAAAAAGTATTTTTTTGGTACTCATCTAAAATCTGTTCAATCTGTGTTAAGACAAGTAATTTCGGAAAATCTTTTGTATTAATATAAGTTGCGGACATCACGTTGATCAATTGTTCACGATAATTAGTATTATTGTTTTCAATTTTATTTTGGTTTTCATTTATTTTTGTAATATCGGGAAGCGGTATAAATTGTAATCGAGAATCTTTATTATTTAATTCAGGTTTTTTCGGCTTGTATGATAACAAATTATTCTGCTGCAAATTATCGGCAAGTTGTTCATCTGCTGCTGATACATTTGATACGAGCATCAGCATATCGGAAATATATGTGAATCCATTGGCAAAAATTGTTTTCTCATCAATTTCTTGATTTTTATCTACTATCATAATTATTGCCGGTACTTTATGCGATTGGGCGTAGTCATCAAGCGGTTTAAAAAAAGGTTGTATTGAACGATTATCAGATGTTACCGGATGCCAAATCATAATGAGTCCGTCCGGTCGTAATTGTGAAATTAAAACACCGACGATAGTATTGTTATCTATGCCGATAAAAAAACCGTCTGTCTCGATCATGCCTGAATTTATAAGATTCAAAATCAACTGTTGCCGAGCAGGAAATTCTTCTCGTGAAAGATGCCGAAAAGCTAATTTGATCGAATCTTGAACTAATGACGGATTCGGATGTGTAATTAACATTTGATCAATAATGTATTTTTTGTAACAATAAATTTATCGCAAACTTGACAATAGTTCGCGGTTTATTTTAACGTTATGTCTTATATCAACAGGAAAATTCCGCATGATTCGGATTTCCTTGATTTGTTTTGTTATTTGATTTTTTTGTGCTAGTTCGAGTAATTCGTTTATCAAGATTGTTGATTCTTTTTTTGATTTAGGATAATTTTGGTGATATGGTTCGATAAAAATTCGCGGTTTACCATTGGGCGAGTTTGCTAGAGCTGACCGGAATACGGCAGGATGTTGATTGAAAATTGATTCGCACGGAATAGAAAATAGTGTTCCTTCCGGCGTTTCAATTCTGTGAGCTTTACGTCCGCAGAACCAGAATCGGTCTTTTGAATCGAGGTATCCGGCATCGCCCATTCGGTGCCATATTTTTCCATTAGCATCTGTAATTTTTGCGAGAGCGTTTGATTCAGGCCGATTGATATATTTTTTTGTAACTTGTGAACCGGTAACAATCAATTCGCCGATTTCTCCGTTTGGCAAAATTGTTGCATTTTCGAGTTGCGGTATCGGCTGATCTGATATTTCGATAATCGCCCATGAAATAGATTGAAATCTTTGTCCGACACAAACTCCGCCGCCGTAATTAGTAATATTTACAGTTTCAGATAATATTTCCGTTGCGCTAATTGACGCTGTTGGTAAAGATTCTGTTGCACCGTAGGGAGTGAATATATCGCCTTGCGGGTGAATGTACGGTTTAAGTTGTTGCAAGATAGACGCTGAAACCGGCGCACCGGCAGAAATCGCTCGTTTCAATGTCGGAATTTTGAATGCCGAAATTTTGGATGATGTATAGGGAGTTATGATTTTGTTTTCAGTTTCTGTTTCTGTTTCTATTTCAGTTTTAATTTCATTGTCATTTTCAACAGCATATTCTTTAACATTATCATTAACATTATTTTTTTTATTTTCGTTACAATAATTAGCAATAAGATTCCAGATTGCAGGCGATGCGAATGATTGTGTTATTTTACATTCATTGGCGATACGTATAATTTTTGCGGGATTAGCTTTTGCTGGTTTTGTCGGATCGATATTCGGGATTACTGCTGTTACGCCCATTGCGGGATCAAATAATCCGAACAGCGGAAAACATGCTAAATCGATATCGCCTGTAATTATTTCATATCGAGCAGCAATTTCGTTAATTTGTGTATCGAAAATTCGATGTGTAAATTCAACTCCTTTGGGCGGTCCTGTACTTCCGCTTGTGAAAATAATAGCAGCAGGAGCATCGGGAGACATCGCAACTGGATTGAAATTAGTACAAGTTTCATTTCGGCGTATTTTGTCTAAAGTTAGACCGCGCAAGAACCAAGACCGTCCGACTATAATGTTATGTTTCGATTTAGGGAATTTACGCCGCAAAAGTAAACGGACAAAATGAACAGGCGGAATTGCAATCATACCGTCGGGTTCAACTTCAGCAAGACAATTGAGCATCCGGCGCACTCCCATTCCGGGATCAATCAATATGATAGTTGCACCGGTTTTAAACAGTGCGAAAACGAGTGAGATAAAATCAATTCCGTAACGCACGAAAAGAGCAATTCGTTTACCGCAACCGATACCGTTTTGTTGCATTACGGAAGCGATTCGATTGGAATCTTGTTCGAGTTCAAAATATGTAATTTTCTTATAGCCCGTTAGAGTTGACTGTATTATTGCGTTTGAATGCGGAATTCGTTTGGCCATATCTGCAAGTCGATTGGCAACATTTAATTTTTCAGACATCTGTAATAAGGTTGACCGCTCATACTATGAATTTCCGCAGAACGTATCTGATTTACAAAAGTTAATCAGCCAACTTAAAAAGTCAACTTCAAAAGTCAGTTTAATAAGCCAACTTCAATAGTCAACTTCAATAGTCAGTTTAATCAGCCGACAGTTACCGAAAATTTTGTGTGAGCAGTTTTAATTTAAACTGCTCTGACTTGAATTTTCGGTTTGATTCGTCAACTTACATAATCGGAATGCAGGCTTTTTAATGAATAACTTTTGCATCACAGAAATTCATAGTACGATACGGATAATGAATCCTGAAAGTATAACAGGAAATTTAGCGAACATTTCTATTTAGTGAACATCTTTTCTTTAAAATTAATTATTAGAAAAGTTGTAATATATCAGTGAAATAATTTATTGTTGCCGGGATCGCGGTCGTCTCGACTGCATCTTTAGGTGTTTTTTGTACGAAAAAGATGCAGGCGGGACGCCTGCGTTCCCGCCGGCTAAAATATTTTTTAGTAATTCACTTAAATTGAAAATCTAAAATTACAAAATATTCTTCCTCTGTGTTCTCTGTGGTTAATAAAAAAAATATTCCGCTGATATATTACAATTATTTTATTGGCAGAATAATTTTTCCAATTCTTCAATTCTTTTTTTTGTTTCTTCAGCTGACTGGGCGAATCCTAGCCGGAGGTCGCCTTCGTAATTTATTTTTAGTTCGTTGAGGTCTTCTCGTATTTCATGTAACGATAAATCAGACAAATGATCAACAAAACTTACACCGTGTAAATGATCGTACTCATGTTGTACGATACGTGCGGGCCGATCTTGCCATTGAAAACATTGTATAGAACCGTTGATTGCAATAGACTCGATTTCAATAGATTCTGCGCGATTTACATCTGCGTAAATACCCGGAAAACTCAAACAGCCTTCTTGATCGGTCTGATTTCCTTTCCGTTTCAAAATTACCGGATTAATAAAGACATATTCTTCTTCAGGTTGTTCGAAATCGCCTGTTGCGTTCATCACGAAAAGCTGAATAGGATAGCCGACCTGATTAGCTGCTAAACCGACACCGCATGATTCATACATTGTCTGTAACATCATTGATATCAAGTCTCGCAACTGCTGATTGATTAATGTCACCGGTTTACATTTATACATCAAAACCGGATTAGGATAACTAATTACTTTCACTGATTATAAAGAATAAAGGTTAAAAAGATCGTGACCGTGACCGTTCACGAAATTGTTTAATAGTATTAAATTTTCAAATTATTCAAAAATGCGTAATATAAATTTTTGGATATGTTCGTTTATTTGATTTGGATGCGTTAGTGCAAGAATATGTCCGCCGCCTTCGATAATAATGTCGGGGTTTGTCAATTTTATTGGCAGCAGCATATCACGATTTCCGTGAATGTGAATTGATGGTATGTCTGAACAATTTTTATGAGATTCATTTGTATCTCTTTTTTTGTAAGCCCAATCGAACATCATTCTTGATAGTTCGGCAAATTTTCGTGTCGGCATACTAGCGATCTGTTCAACTGCATCGGGCAGAATAGAACGATGTATAAAATTGGGAAGTAATTTAATTGTTTTTACAAGAAGCTGCATGAAAAAAATTCTTGTTCGGCGAATCATAATACAATTTTTTGTTATTAACCAATCTAAGTAATAGCGTCGAGGAAATTGTGACGGTTTTCGTATAGAGCATAATAAAATATATGCAGCGGCGTTAAGCTCGTTTGCGATATATGGAGCGATCATTCCGCCAAGAGAAAGACCGCAAATGACAATTGTATGATTATCAATTTCCGGCGGTAATTTTGAACGAATTTCGGTTGCCATTCTAACAGCGTACTCTTCGAGTGTTTCATTTGCAATTGGATCAATCCAATTGACTGCGATACTATTTGGAAAATATTCTGTCTGATATTTAAACAAACGATGATCTGCTCCAAGTCCGGGAACAAACACAATTACTTTATTGTTACTTTTATTTGTAACATTATTTTGATCGATATTATTTTGGTTCATAATTTTATTTTATTTATCAATTGGTTATTGTTTGATATAGTTCTTTTTAATTTCTGTTGTTTTGTTCTTATTTTGATCATTTGATTTGGGTTGAGTTTTTCGATAGGTAATCAGAATTTGTTAGTGAAAATCTTTATATCACGTCAATTTTTGTAGTATGATATGTACATTACTTAATAGTTACGATAATTTATTATTATTTGTAAACATTATAAATTTTTTTCAATTGAGTCAATAGTATGACAAAATTGAAAATTAGATAATGTGTAATATTCATACTGGAAAA
>JAITKS010000166.1 GCA_031278315.1 Planctomycetaceae bacterium
GGACAGTTGAACGGTGAGAGCGGTTATCGGCACAAAAAAATTCCAGTTATCCATTTTTATAATTTCTTTTGCTGTTTCTTCTAATAGCGATGCGGTTCCGCCGTAACCCCAATAAGCAGAAATCAACATTGTCGAAATTACTTTTAACATATTTTCAACCGGATTGATAAAACCGGCAAGAATGATTTGAGGAATAATAATAATCGGTACCATTGCCAAAGCGAAATCTTCCGTTTTGGAAAAAACCGAAACACATAATCCAATTGCCGTACCAATAACGGTAAGCAATATCATCATCGCCAAACCGAAAAAATAATTTATTGAAACTTCTGTCATCAGCATCACGATACTAAACAACATCAACGCTTGTAACAATCCGATAATACTAAAAAATAACAGTTTGGAAAAATAATAGGCAACCGGTGAAAGATTTACATCCCGCTCGCGGGAATAAATGTTTCGTTCTTTGACCATTTCTTTGGCTGTATTGTTACAACCAAACCAAATACAGGAAATCACCATCAAGAAAATTACTTTCGCTGATTTATCTGCAATATCAACCGGATTGTCAATGTCTTTGACGCTGCCGAATAATAAGGAAATGAGCATCGCCACCAAAAGACATTGACAAACAACAGCAGCAAGCGATCTCCAATCGAAAAGTTGAATTTGTGTACGGCGTTCCAAAAGAATGGTCAATTGACGTGAAAAACGATGCGCAAATTCTTGACCGGAATTTTCATGCGGCGTTTTGGGTTCGTTAGTTTCTGATAATGTAGTCAAAGGAGCGGCGATATTTTTCTGATAATATTCGCTTTCTGAAAATTTTTGTTTCCAATATTCAGGTTTTTGTTTTTCTAATTGTTCGTAAATTCGTCCTAATTTTTCGACTTCAAAATATTCTTTTGCGTTTTGCGGAGAGCCGTAAAACGCAAGGTTTCCGTTTTTGGCAAGAACAACTATTTTGTCGCAATATTCTTCAATATTGACAAGACTATGTGTTACCATAATTGCGGTTTTTCCAGAGGAAGCGATTTGTTTGACCAACGACATAATTTCGCGATCACTTTGTTCATCAAGTCCGGATGTTACTTCGTCTAAGAATAAAACATCGGGTTGCAGCAAAATTTCGTTTCCTAGACAGGCGCGTTTACGTTGTCCGCCGCTTAAATTCAAAACCGGAATAGCAGCATGTTCTTTCAAGCCGACTTGAGAAATTGTTTTATCGGCGGCTTCCTGAATTTCAGCATGACTTGTATCGGGCGGCAATCGTAACTTCGCTGTGTAAATCAAACCGTCATTAGCGGAAAGCGATTCGTAAAGAATATCACGTTGCGGAACAACAGCGATTCGTTGTTTAAGTAAAGTGAAATTTTCGTGCAAAATCATTCCGCCGATTTTTACGTTTCCGTCTGTCGGTTGTGATCTGCCGGAAAGAGCATTAAGCAATGTTGATTTTCCCGAGCCGCTCGAACCAATAAGACAAACAAATTCACGCGATTTAATAAATAACGAAATATCATTAAGCAATGTTTTATCTTTTCCGGTTTGACGATCAGGAACAACAAAAGTAACATTTTGACAAATAAGACCGGCTTTGATCTTTTCGTAACGCTGAACGAGTTGATTATTGTTGATTAAAAAAGTGTAGGGTCCGATATCGATACGGTCATTTTGTTGTAACGATGTTTTTTCTTTGATTCGATAACCGTTGACGTAAGTTCCGTTTGCGCTGTGTAAATCAATAATCCATAGTTGTCTGTTTTCAATTTGAATTTTGGCGTGATTTCTTGAAACGAGATTATGCGGCAGATAAATTTGTGAATTGGAGGCATCGCGTCCGAAAACAAGTTCTTGATTGATAGAAATTGATTGGTCAATTGAAAACTTGTTGAAATCTGGTGTTGGCGGTTCATGTTTTTGCGGTTCATGTTTTGCAGAATTTTGTTCTTGTAACAAAAATGTGAACGAACTATCGCCGCAACTAATTTCTACATTATCATTGAGCGGAATCTCTGATATAACTTGTTGTCCGTTGCAAAGAGTCGGCGTTTTGGTTGACAAGTTGTGTAAAAAATAAATGCCGTTTTTCTGAATAATTTGAAACTGTTCCCGTGAACATTTCACATCAGTAACAGTAATATCTGCCGACAAATTTCGTCCAATATTAAATATGCGGAAATCTGCTAACGAATAATATTGTCTGTCGGCATGATTAAACAACGCCGGATATTTTATTGCAGATTGTTGGATCATAGAGTTCTTTCTTGTTATGTTTTAGTAACAGTCTATTTTGACATTTTTGTTTTAATTTTTTTTTAACACGAAACACACAAATTTTTTTGACAGGATTGCAGGATA
The DNA here is from genome assembly GCA_031278315.1 of Planctomycetaceae bacterium. Lineage (GTDB taxonomy): Bacteria > Planctomycetota > Planctomycetia > Pirellulales > Thermoguttaceae > WRKP01. The sequence continues at coordinate 2,362 of JAITKS010000166.1, forward strand.
GTGGTTAGTGGTTAGTTCGCATGCGGAGATTAGCACGGATACTAAGTTCAAATCACTATGTTTTCAAGTTTTGATTCTTTTAATTTATTATTTAACAATCCTGTCCAAAAAACAAAACTAAAGATGCGGTCGAGACGACCGCGTTCCCGAAAAAAATAAATTATTACACTGATATATTACAATTTTTCGTAAAATTTCTCAGAGGTTTCAAATTAATTTTTAGCCAACCTTATTTTTAC
>JAITKS010000174.1 GCA_031278315.1 Planctomycetaceae bacterium
ATAGAAGAAGAAACCGATGTCTGGGCGTTTATTTTAGATCAATTAGAAAATTAAAAATAAGGTAATTTATTCAGGGGAATATTTGTTTTATTAACCACAGAGAAATCAGAGAAATCAGAGAAATCAGATTTTGTAATTTTAGATTTTGTAATTTTAGATTTTAAATTTAAGTGAATTACTAAAAAATATTTTAGTCGGGAACGCAGGCGTCCCGCCTGCATCTTTTTTGTACAAAAAAAGCCTAAAGATGCGGTCGAGACAACCGCGATCCCGGCAACAATAAATTATTTTACTGATATACCTTTCTTACTTTACAATTTGTCTTGACGTGTATTTTATGAATTGTTGTTATTATTTGCGAGTTGTTTTTAATTCGTCAACAACAATTTAATTATGAGTTATCATCTCACCGAAAAATTCCGCATCTCAAAACAAATTACCGAATTTTAAAGTAGAAAGAGTATAGACTCACAATAAAGACACAATGCTTTGTGTCTTTATTGAGATGATTATCTAGTTTTTAACATGCCGGAAATATTTCACGGAAATATTTCACTGATATATTACAAAAAAATCGGGGAAAATTCTGTTGAAATATTTATCAAAATTATGGATTTCTCTATTGTCTGAAAATTGGAATATTTGTATTCTTCGCAAAATTTGATGTGTATATTTATTCGGTTTTGTTGGAATATACTTCTCAAACTTGAAATTTCAATTATTTGATTTATTCGGTTCTCGAAATATTTACGTTAAACTTAAAGTTTAATTAGATCAGATTCACAAAATATAAAAAACGATGTACAAATTACTTATTTGTTGGCGTTATTTGCTTACTCGGCATTTTGCGCTTTTTTCGATGGTTGCAGTGATGCTTGGTGTCGCAACAATGATAATAGTCAATGCGGTTATGCTCGGATTCGCAACAGAAATGAAAAACCGGATACACGGTATCTTGTCTGACATAAATTTTGAATCAATCGACTTGCAAGGTTTTCCCGATGCCGACACTTACATGGCAGCAATTAACTCTACCGCCGGTGAAATGATAGAATCAATGACCCCAACAATTTTCACACCGGCTATGCTAACTTTCAGACCCGGAATCGACGCCTCCACAATAAGCAGACAAGTTCAATTGATCGGTATTGACGAAGTTAATCATGGTAAAGTAAGTGCAATTCTCGAATATTTACAACATCCTGAAAATAGAATCAGTTTGAGTTTCAATCTTCGTCAATCAGGCTACGACACCTACGGAACCGGACGAGAAAAAAACGGAACTTACAGAGAAGAAATGAAATACGCCGGATGGGAATACAGAAAATTTCGTGTCGCCGCACAAGCAAAAATGCAAAAAGAATACGAAGAAGATCAACAAAGATTAAAAATTGAACGTGACAAAATTCTAAAAACAAATAACATCAGTCAAATCGGCGAGACAACAAATAATCCAGCCGAAAACAATCCAGCCGAATCAACAAATTCATCTCAATCGAATTCATCTCACCCTGAGCCGATTGATCCGTTTTCACAAGTCAAAGCAATTGAGACAAATGAAATTTATCTGACCAACGCTGAAAAAACAAAAATATTCGACGCCGGAAACGAACAACATACCGGCGTAATTGTTGGAATAGGTCTTAGCGCTTACGGACGAGTTGAAAAAATTAATCCTGAAACAAATAAGAAAGAAGTTCACGACAAATTACTATTAATTCCGGGCGACGATATTACGTTATCATTTCCAACCGCAACTTTACCGATAAAATTTCAAAGCGATAATTTTACTGTTGTCGATTTGTACGAAAGTAAAATGGTAGAATATGATTCGCAACTCGTATTTGTGCCGATAAAAAAATTGCAACAGTTACGAGGAATGTTCGATTCCGTTTCAGGTAAACCGATGGTATCGCAACTTTTAATCAAAGCGAAACCCGGCGTCGATCTAGACGTTTTACGAGACCGAATAAGTGATAGATTCTCAAAACATCTATTTGTAGTGAGTACATGGCAAGACAAACAAGAATCTTTAATCGCAGCTGTATTCAATGAATTAGCAATGTTGAACGTATTATTGTTTGTAATTTTTGTCGCCGCAGGATTCGGAATTTTTTCTATTTTTAGCATGATCGTTATTGAAAAAACCAAAGACATCGGAATCTTAAAATCATTAGGTGCGAGCAAATACGGCATTATGCAAATTTTTATTTTTTATAGTTTATTGTTAGGTGTAGGCGGTTCGTTCTTCGGGTTGATTTTGGGATTAACATTTGTCCGGTACATTAAAGAAATCGCAACAATGTTGTCGTATATTTTGCGAAATGAAGTATTCAATCCGAAAATTTACTACTTTTATGAAATTCCAACTATTGTTGACCGGACAACCGTTATAGGAATTATTTGCGGTGCAATAATTATTGCTGTACTCGCAGGAATTATTCCAGCATTACAAGCTGCACGGCAACAACCTGTCGACGCTTTGAGAAGTTAAATTAAGCAACATTTTAAGATTTAATCATAACGCAATCAGAAATGATTATTGAGAAAAAAGAATCAATGATTACGGTTGATAAAAAATTGAATACATTGTTACGAAATGTTGATTTTAACAAAATTGACAGTTCGACGGTTATTTCTGTAAACGAATTAGTCGAAGAAGTAAGTTCGGCAATGAATTTTTTCGATGACGAAAATTTGACAACTATTGAAAAAAACAATAATGCGATTTTAATAAACTCCTCACAAATTGAGAATAAAAAAATTGAATCTGAAAATAACGTTATAAATTCTGATCGCCGAAAGAATAATGACTCGTGTAAAATTCAAAGAGTTTTAACAAAATTACACAATTTCAGAAAACGATTAATCAACGGCAATGACATAAGTCAGAATAATAATGTTTCTACAATTTCAATAAATCAAAATAAAGATCAAGAACAAGAACAAGATCAAAATAAAGATCAAGATCAAAATAAAAATCCAAACTTACATTTAGCTAATATTCATATTTGTGATAGTTTTGATAAGAAGTCTGAAATTGAATCGGACAAAGATTTGACAGAGGGCAATCTTTTTCGTAACAAAAATTGGCGTTTTGAACAGAGACCGCCGGAGGAGCAATTGTTAAAATTTTCAGCCGGCGAAGTTCCAACATTCGAGTTTGTATGTAAAACAAAATTCGGAAATGACAAATCAACAGAATTTTGTTATTCAGATAATAAATTAAAAAATAACTATTCGGAAAATCAAAATCAAACAGATAATTCCGGCAACTTAATATCAAATGATTCTATGTTGAATACAGATAATTCAGACATATTAAAAAATGAATCCAATAATACAGCAATAAATCTTGAAACGAAAATTATGAACTTGAACATTATGAAAGATAAAATATCAGACGGCAATAAACAAAATTACATCTCAAATTATTCTTCAGCTGTTGCGCAAGAACTCGAACAAAATACAGCGAAAATTACAGAGAAAAATACAGAGAGAATTAATGTAACGGAAAATATAGAAAACAACAAACCGTTCATCTTTTCGGTATTCAAAGATGAAGAATCATTGGCGGATGATGATAAAACATTTGATACGAATCTCGAAAAAACAGTTGATCAAAATTTAGATCAAAATTTAGATAAAGTTATTGATAAAGATATTGATCTTAATATTTCATCTAGCAGTAAGTTGCTTATAACTATGGGTTTGAAAAAAAGTTATTACAAGAGTAAGTTAAAAATACCGGTTCTTAATGGTGTTAATTTTACAGCGTACAGCGGCGAATTTGTTTCGATAACGGGGCAGAGCGGTTCGGGTAAAAGTACACTTTTACATTTACTAGGTACGCTTGATAAACCTGAAGCCGGTGAAATTATTTTTGAAGGTAAACGGATAGATAATTTATCTGTATCGATTCGAGACAAATTACGGAACAGGTGTATAGGTTTTATTTTTCAATTTTATAATCTTTTGCCGGAGTTTACGGCTCTTGAGAATGTGTTATCGCCGCTGATGATTCGTGACGGCGTGTTGAGATATTTTATAAATCGTCGAAATTATATTGAACGAGCGAAAGAACTTTTGAATCGAGTAGGTTTATTGCACAGACTAAAACATCGTCCCAATGAGCTTTCGGGCGGTGAAATTCAGCGTGTAGCAATTGCGAGATCGTTAATTATCGAGCCGAAATTATTACTAGCCGACGAACCGACTGGAAACTTAGATTCAGCATCGGCGAAAGATGTTATTCGTATTTTAAGAGAATTAAACAAAGAATGTAATCTAACAATTGTAATGGTAACGCACGATAACAGTGTAGCTTCAATCGCAGATAGAATAGTAAAAATGTCAGACGGCGTAATAAATTAAAAATAATATTTCTGAAAAAATTTTTTTGAATATATCGTTTAGGATAATTTATTTTTTGGGCAAATTTGGTAATATTTTGTAATTATTCGGTAGAGTGAATTTTTTATCAAGAATTTTTTGTAATATATCAATGAGATAATTTAATTGTAATTACTTAAAATTTTTGGTTGGATAATCTGATTAATTATTGGAATTATCCTTTATGATTTTTGCATCATTGTTGATATTGTGAGTGTTAAATTACAAATTATTATTAGTATCTGGTATTTTGTATTTCTATGAAAGATAACAAATATTTTCATCCTGAAACGTTGAAGCGGATTTCGCGTCTTGATTTACGAGCGCGTCATGTTGTGGACGGTTTTTTAAGCGGGATGCACAAGTCGCGTCATTTTGGCAATTCTGTTGAGTTTAGGCAGCATCGTCAGTATGCAGCTGGTGATGATTTACGCAGTGTTGACTGGAAAATTTGGGCGAAACAGGACAAGCTTTATGTCAAGCAGTATGAGGTTGACACGAACATGCGGGTTACGTTATTGGTTGATGTTTCGCAGAGTATGCGTTTTGGTGACGGTGCGATGAATAAGTATGAATATGCTTGTACTGCGGCTGCATCTTTAGCGTATCTTGCAATTAAGCAGCAGGATGCTATAGGTTGTATAACGTTTGACAAGGAGGCAAAAAGTGTTTTACCGTCGAAGATGAAACAATCTCATTTAGCAGCGATTTCGGAAGTGATGTTTCGTTCTAATCCGTCGGAGTTAGGATTGAGGTCAGGAGTGTCGGTTGAAGTCAATGGCGGCAAGGTAGAGTTATCGGAATTGTTAGCGAATATTAAAGGTTCGCAGCCTGATATTGGTGATGCGATGCGTGAAGTTGCGGAGACGATTCGGGCGAACAGTCTTGTTATTATACTTTCGGATTTATTGATGCAGCGGGACGGTTTTTTCAAGGGGTTACGATATTTGCGGAGTAGAAATCATGATGTGATGGTATTGCATATTATGGATGATGTAGAAATAGATTTCACTCTTGGCGGACCGACGAGATTTGAGGGTTTAGAGATTCCTGTACAGATTAGATGTGATCCGCGAATGTTACGAGAAGGTTATATTGCAGCTGTTAAAGAGTATCTTGATGAGTTGCAGCAAGGATGTTCGAAGTTAATGTGTGATTATTCTCTTTTTCGGACTAGTGTTCCTTTGGATGCGGCGATAGCGGCATATTTAAGTCGTCGTAATACATTAGTAAGAAGTCTAACGGCTGTTCGCCGTTAAACAATTATGTCAATATGAAGTTGACATTATCTAGTTAGTTATAAATGACTCTATCTAGTTATAAAATCCGTTATAAATCGTTTGAGTTATTTCGTAAAATATTCCTCGCAAAGAAAAAATTGTTTTTTCGTTACAATAAATAAAGTGAATTTCTAAAAATCTTACATAAAATTATTGTTGAAATAACTCGGTCGATACGGCTGCGTTTTAGTAAAAATAAATTTTGTAATATTTCACAGATTAGATTACAAAAATCTTAAATCTGTAATCTACATGCCCGGTAGTAACGGAGACGTATCTTTTACAATCGTTACAGCATTCCATAACCAGCCGATATTGCTAATTCCGCGTAAAATCAAAACTATAAAAAAGAATATCAAAAAATGTAATATCGAATTGCTAAAATTTATGTCAAGAATCGCATGAGCAAGAAGAATCGCAAATATCGCAAATACAGAAAAATATACCCAAATGAAAATATAATCCGTACTCATGTAACGTATGAAAATTTCAAATGTAAACCAAACAATCGCATACATTACCGCACACGTTCCGGTCGTCTTATACAAATCTACTCCCGTGAGCATAAACAGCTCCTCTCTGTCCCGCAATAGTTGATAGCCGAAAAGAGAAATCGGAAACACTATCACACAAAGACCAATTGTACCTAAAATATTCAATATCAAACCACGCGGAACTAGAAGTCCAATTAAAAACGTAAACAAAAGAAATCCTAAAGTTATCAACACATATTTTTTGGTTTCTTTAATGTCGAATCCAAAATCTAATCTGCTTATCGGTTTTAACGTTTGACGTCCTGCAGAATTTTTGCCGCCGGTATTTTTGCCCTTAGTGTCAATTTCATCCGCTCCATGAATCTTAACTGATGACTTCGGAATGTTAATTATCGTTTTACAATTCGGGCAAGGTCCTTTCATTCCAGCAAATTGATCGCTAACCTTAAATCGTGTCATACAACCCGGACAAATTACGTTTATTGACATCGCTAATTAAATGTAAAATTTTGATTTGTTTGTTAAATTGATTCCAGCACAAAACTGAAACTAACATTGATAATGAATAATAATTATTCTTATTTCCTATTCTTAATTAATCTTATTATTCACATTATTCACACAAAAGATTTCCATGCCGAAAAAGGAGAATACATAAAGTGTAAATAGTAAATATACATATCGTACTATGAAAATTCAGTGATATAAAGGCTTTCATTAAACAGTCATAGTCACACTGATAAATAACTTGATAAATAACTGATGAATAACTGATTAGTAACTGATGAATAAGCAAGCGGCGGCGGATCAAACTGAAATTCAAGTAAAAGCCGTTAAAACGTTGCGGGAATTTCAGGCTCGGCATCAATATCGATTGGATTTTGATTACTTGTTTTATTTGACCATTGTCCAGCGTCTGTTTCGAATTTGTCATTGTTTATATTGCTGCCGGAATATACCGCAAACTCGTTGTACTCATCAACCGTATGATACGTTGGATCATCAAACCTTGTAAATTCACCAGTCCATTGTAAAACGGTGTCGTCAATTCTACCGTTTCTTTGTTTTGCGACAATTATATCTGCTTTGCCTAATAATCCTTTTTGAATTGCTTCTTCTTGACTCATATATCTGTCTTCCCGATGGATAAAAATTACCACATCAGCATCTTGTTCAATTGCACCGGATTCGCGTAGATGAGATAATTTCGGACGATTATCTTTTGTCATTTCGGCTTGTCTATTTAATTGTGCCAAGCAAATAATTGGTATTTTCAATTCTCTTGCGAGTCCTTTCAATCTTCGTGCGATTTTCGATACTTGCTCTTGTCTCGGATCCATTGAATTTTCCGGCTCAATTAATCCGATGTAATCTATAACAAGTAATTTTAAGTCCATCTGACGTTTTAACCGTCTTGCTACGGCGGCTATTTCTGAAATAGTTCTACTTGGTGTTTCGTCGATAAATATAGGCGAACTTGCCAACTCATTTGTTGCTAATTGAAATTTTTCGTGATCCGATTGTAACATTCTGTTTTTTCGTATTTTTTCGCTATCAATTCGTCCGCGTGAGCAAATCATTCGCAGTGTCAATTCAAATGCCGACATCTCCAAGCTTACCATCAGTACCGATAACTTCTGATCTATCGCAACATGTTCTGCAATATTTGTAGCAAGAGCAGTTTTTCCCATCGACGGTCTCGCAGCGATTATAATTAACTCGTTTGAATGTAATCCTTCGAGAATTTCATCTAATCGCGGAAAGCCCGTTTTTATTCCGTCGATAACTCCGCGCATCTTGCTGTCGATATAATCACGAACTGAATCAAGTGCTGTTTTAATATCAACGATCATATTCATCGTCAAAGATTCGCATAACTCGAATACTTGTTGCGATGATTTATTCAATAAGTTTTTCGATATAGCATCAGGTGAATACGCTTCCTGCGTAATCGATGACGTGATATGAATCAACTGACGCAATAAAGATTTCTCCTTAACAATCGAAGCATAAAAAGACGCATGAAATGTAACATGCACCGATTGCATTAACTCTGCAAGATATGCCGCACCGCCAACCGTTTCAAGCTCTTCGCTCTTGGACATCCGATCCGCAAGCAATGTAACATCTATTCCGCTGTTGTCGTTACGAAGTCCTATTATATTCTTAAAAATTCGTCTATTGGCATCCGAATAAAAATCACTATCACGCAACTGAGATATTACATCATCGCAAAGCAGCGGATTAAGTAAAAGCGCCCCGATAACCGCACGCTCCGCATCAAGATTATGAGGCGGAACATGATCGAAAACTGTTATGTTAGCAGATTCACTTTTTTTATTCGGCTTACGCCTTTTGACCGTTTCTGTTTCTAACGTCATTTCAAGATTTGTAAATAGTGGATTAAATAAATCGCCCGTAACTTCGCAACAGTGTAAATTTTCACGAACAATTACACAAAAGCAAAGTGCGTAATTCTACGTAATTCAAAAAAGATGACAAGAGTACGAATAAAAAATAAAAAATTTCGTAGAAATATAATGTATTGTATCTCAACATTCCGGTTTTTATTTTTTGTAACGAAAAAAGAATAAACGAAAAATTTCGTTGAGACGCAATGTCTTGTGTTTCGTGTTTAAAAATTACAAAAAATTGAAAAACAATTATTCTACTGATATATTACAAATATTTCATCAAAATATTTCATCAATATATTTCATTACTTATATTGCACAATCATTTGACTACTTGACATCTAACCAAACTTCGTTTAATTTACTACACCTCATAAAAACTATAAGACAAATATAAACTAACAATTAACTATTAGATAACTTCTAAAAAGATCGCATAAAAATTTTTTTTAGAAAGAATACGCTTGTCTCGACCGTATATTTAGACGTTATATTTCGACGTTTATATTCAGACTTTATATTCAGACTTTATATATTAGACGTTTACAGTTCAGGCGGGATATTTGAGTTCCTCTTAAAATTAGGTTTTAGAAATTGCCTAATGTAAAAACTGATTTTCAATTTCACATTGTTTCATTTTGGTATGTCAACAGATGTAAAATTTCGGATAAATAATAATTTTTTAGAATAGATAATAATTATGTCAAACAAAAATAATTGGTCAAAGTTTTTTTTATTCAGCATGACATTTATGTTTGCTGCTGTTTTGTTGATTTCTTATGCTTTACACGCTCAGCCATACGTTCCATCTGAACCTTACAAAGACTTAGATGAACGCATTAAACAATTTTTTGAAGAGATAATTGAAAATCCTGCAAGCGTTGCCGCATTCGAGTCTATCTTGACATCAGGATTGACAACAGGCGGCAATAGCTTAATCGACACTTCAATTTCTGACATGAAATCTAAACTCGACGATGTGAAAACACGTTTCGGAAATTTCAAAGATTATGAAAAAATTGATGCTAAACCGATTGGTAAAGATTTAGTCATTATTCGTTACTTGCTCAAATGCGAAACATATCCCGTTGTTTGGACTTTCACATTCTACCGCCGTCCTAATCCTAACGCTGCTGCGGTTTCGCAACCGGCACAATGGCAAACAATCGGATTAAAATTCGACACAAATCTCGACTTGCTGATACTCAAATAATAACACAATTACTTTAATTACAAATCATATAATTTTTTATTTTTTTCGGATGATAATCTCAAATATGCAAATAAAAGACGACAAAATTAGTCGAGAAACTTTTTCTATAATTTCGCTTGGCTGTTCTAAAAATCTTGTTGACAGTGAAAAATATGTCAGACAAATGCGCGAACAAGGTTACGAATTTAATACCGAACCCGACGGCTCCGACGCCGTTATACTTAACACGTGCGGATTTCTAAAATCAGCAAGAAATGAAGCACGAGAATATATACGCAGTTTGATCGATTTGAAAAAAGAAGGACGAATTAAACGCATTATCGTAAGAGGATGCATGACACAATTCGAAGGCACAAAACAACTAGCAGAAGAATTTCCCGATGTCGATGAATGGTTCGGAATACCAATCAATACGCCCAAAAATATAAATTTCAATACAGATAAAATTACAACAACAGATAAAATTACAGCAGATACAAATACAGATAAAAATACAAATACAGATACAGATACAGAACAAATTTCGTTACTGTCATATAAACAGTCTGAAATTGAACGTGATATTTTAACCGCTAAACACGTTGCATATTTGCGAATAGCAGACGGATGCAGCCGTCGTTGTTCTTTTTGCACGATACCGGATATACGCGGAAAATTCCGCAGCGAGCCGATGGATAAACTGTTGATGGAATCTAATCAACTTGCTCAAAGCGGCGTTAAAGAAATTGTAATTATTGCTCAAGAAACTACTTTTTGGGGAAAAGATTTACCAGAGAATTATTCGCTCGTCGATTTATTACGCCGAATCGCAGATATAGACGGAATTCGTTGGATTAGATTAATGTATGCGTACCCGGGATTTTTCGACAACGAATTGATTACGTTTTTCGGACAAAATGAAAAAATGTTGCCGTATATCGATCTACCGTTGCAACACATTAACAACACGATATTAAACCGGATGAACAGAAACATAACACAAGACGAAACAGAAAAATTACTCGATAATTTACGTAACAAAATTGATCAACTTGTATTGAGGACGTCGCTGATTGTTGGTTTCCCGGGCGAAACGAATAAGATTTTCGACGAATTAGTTCGATTTGTTATGAAATGGAAATTTGAACGTGCCGGAATTTTCGCTTTTTCACCCGAACCGAAAACAGCAGCAGCAAAATTCAATGACCGAATTCCAATTCCAACTATCGAACGCCGTTTCAGACAACTGACTGAAATCTGTAATCAAAATGCTGTTGCATGGGGAAAACGGCAAAAAAATAATATTGTAAGTGTACAAATCGACGGCAATTATATTGAGGATTCAGGATATGTCGAACCGAATTTGTTTATCGGACGAACTTACGCTGACGCTCCTGATATCGATCCTGTCGTTTATGTTACAAGTGATAAAAAAATTGAATCCGGTAAATTAATAAAGTGCGAAATACTAGAAACAGACGGTAATAATCTAGTTGGAATTGGTGTGTAATTTCAAAGATTAAATTTTAATCAATTGATAGTTTTTTAGATAACTATTTTAATTTGTGATTACAATTACAAATAATTTAATGTCATGTTTTATACAAAAATTAGATCGGCTAAAAAAAGCGGCATGGTATTTCCGTTACCGCTTTCAGTGTTTGAAAAATATATGTTTCTTGATGATTGCGCAGGAAATACAATGACATTACCGCTCTCGATTTATGCCGAAGGTAAAATTGATCGATCGGCAATGAATAAAGCTTACGAAGAAGCGTGTAAATTACATCCGCTATTTTGCGCAACGATATCTAAACATGACTATTGCTGGCATCAAGCCGATAAGCCCGATGAAATAATATGGATTGATTCTGAAACGGAAAATATTTTTCCTTGGGATAAACAACACATTGATATAACACAAACAACCGGTTTGCGTTTTGCTGTTGCGGTTCACGGCGAGTCGTGTATTTTTCATTTTTTGTTTCATCATTGTGTAGCAGACGGAACTGGTTTCTTTCAATTTCTTAATTCGCTTTTTGAGCATTATCTTAAAAATACAGGACAAGAAATCACGCCGAAACAATATGATATTACGAATCTTATCAATCGGTCGAAATATAATTTGGCACCGCCTCCGCAAAAGGTTTCGTTATTTTCTTCGATTAAATTTTTCGTTGTTGAAATATTTCGTTGGTTCAGATGCCGTCCGCTTTCACCTTTTTCACAAGACAAATCAACGTTGCCGAATTTACAAGATCCGAAATCATTACCGACTCCGTTATCTCAACAACAGTCACAACAACAGTCACAACAACAATCTCAACAACCGCAACAATCGCCGCAGTCACAACAGTCACAACAGTCATCACAACTGCAACAGTCACAACAATCACAACAGTCACAACAATCGCCGCAGATTCAATCATTGAGTCAGAGTTCTTCTGTGTGTCAATCGTTTGAGAGTTGTGAAGTTGACATTACTGGTATGAGAGAGCAATTTGAATTACGGCATTGGGCTAATTCGGGATTTATTTTTGTACGATTGAGTCAAAATTTAACTTCACAGATAATTGACAAGTCGAAACAAAAGAAAATTACGGTTGGTGCGTCTCTTTTATCTGGATTATTTATTTCGTTAGCGGAAACAAAAAATTTGTCGTATATTCAATTAAGCAACAAGATTAAAGAAGTTGATGATAAAGATGTTTTGCGGATTGGAGTAGTCAATAACATGCGCGGGTCTGGGTTTGATAATATGCCGGCGTGTAATGTAATTAGTTATACGTTTCCTTCGCGGTGTTTAGGAGATTGCCATGATAATGATGATTTTTGTCAACAAATTTCAGCGGAATTACGTTATATTAAAGATTACAATATTGGAACAATTTTTATCGGCGGATTATCATTTTTTATGCGGATACCGTATTTTATAGGTAGATTTATTTATAGAGATTATTGTCTTGCGAGTGTGATATTTTCGAGTATGAATCGTTTAGAATTACTTTTTTCGCCGAATTTTCCGAGAGATAAAGAGGGTCGAGTTTGTATTGGTGAGATGACTTTGGTTGATTTTCAATCTGCGGCACCGTACAGAAGCGGGACACCGATTTCGGTTACGACGAATACTTATGCTGGTAAATTTGGATTTTTTGTTCAATATAATGAAAAAAAAATCACTGCGAAAGCTGCAACAGGATGGCTAAAAGACTGGCTAAACATAATTGCCGAATAGACTGATATATTTTTATATGAGAACGGTAATCTTTTTTCGTTACAAAAAATAAAACCTGTAAAGTAATATTTCGGTGAAATTTTTTCAGAGGTTTCAAATTCATTTTTAATCAACCTTATTTTCAACCTAAATTTTTAAACACGAAGCACACGAAATTACACAAAACGCACTAAAAATTTTTTTAGATATTTTTTGTGTATTTCGTTATTTCGTTATTTCGTTATTTCGTGTGTTTCATGATCTCAAAAAAACTAAAATGCAAAACAAAAATATTACAACATCAATTAAACGTTGCGATTGGTGCGTTAAAGATCCGCTTTATATTCTCTATCACGATGAAGAATGGGGAAAAGAAGTCACCGACGATAATAAAATGTTCGAGTTTATCGTACTCGAAAGCGCACAAGCTGGATTAAGTTGGCTCACAATCCTAAAAAAAAGAGAAAATTATAGAAAAGCCTTCGCCGGTTTTAACCCCCATAAAATTGCAAAATTTAATGAAACAAAAATAGAATCACTAATGCAAAATCAAGGTATCATCCGTAATCGTAATAAAATCAAATCGACAATCTCAAACGCACAATGCTTTCTCAAAATACAAAAAGAATTCGGCAGCTTTTGCAAATACATGAAATCATTTCTGCCCAATAAAAAACCAATTGTTAATCACTGGAAAACTCTAAAAGAAATACCCGCCTCTACTCCTTTGTCCGATACAATCAGCAAAGATATGAAAAAAAGAGGCTTCAAATTTTTCGGTTCAACAATATGCTACGCACATTTACAAGCAGTCGGATACGTAAACGATCATCTGCTCGATTGCCATTGCCGTAATAAATCAAAATAAAATATAACCGTTCACATATTCGATTTTAGTTTCGATTTTAGTTTCGATTTCAGTTTCGATTTCAGTTCCGGTTTACTTTTTTTGAGCAGGAGCAAGAGCCGGATTATCTAGATCAATTTGATAAAGAATTTGTGTGTAATCATATCGCGGTACTATATCAGGTTTGTCTGCGAACATTGCTGAAAAAGTTCCCTCAAAAAATAAAACCTTACAATTCGACGCCAAAGATTCCGGATGCAAGTACGGATTATAAAACGTATAATTTCCATGCGATAAAATTTTTACCGCTTTCCCCCACTTTTTTGCCGCTGGATCACTGCCGCACGATTCGGCATACCAGACCTCTCCAAAAGCTGCCGGTTTCCCAAACTTCTGCACGAAAACTGCAATCCAACATTTGCGAAATTCACTCCACACAATCGAACCGGAATGAGGCTCTACCGCTAAATTTTTTTCCGCATCAACTAATGTTTCAAGCGGAATAAGCTGTTCCCACTGATCAGGATTTTGCCACGCCTCATAAGTTGCCGGACATCGTAAAATCGGAAACGGATTGCCAAACATTACCCATCGCTTGCCTTGTTTGTCTGTCCATAACAACGCATGACCCTCCGGCACAAACGGCTTGACTAAAGATGAATCAGATAAATCTTGAGAATAATTTTGCTTTTTTCGCCATACAGTTCTTAAATGTTCAAACGATTTTTTTATATCATCCCAAACACAAAGACCATATTCATAAACTTCAAGCGGCGGCTTAATCTTCGCATAAACTGCAACTAATCGCTCTGTTCCATTTTTATCCGGCAAAGCAACACATCCGCTCAACCAAGTCGGTCCTTCACCCGGCATTACAGCAACTCCGCGTAATTTTTTATTTGAGTCGGTGAAATATTTATACGATAACAACACAGGTAACTCCAACGTAGAAAATGGATCAATTTTTGTCGTCGCCGCAGTAGCATGAAAAATACCAAGCGGATAATGTGCAAGTGTTGTATCACCCCAAATCCAAAACAAACGTCCGTTATAAACCGCCGTTTGAACACTATCACATCCGAACACTCCCGTTTCAGACAATTGTAAATACGAACCCAACTTTTGACTCTCCGCCGCAAGTCCCGCTCCCGTCAATCGACCGAGCCGTTTCGCAACAATATCACGTTGCACTTCAACACAAAGCGTTTTACCATATTCAGGAATCAACCGTACACCGCTCATTGCGAATCCGTCTTTTTTAACGCTATATCCATAACCGATTACATCAAACCATGTTTCGCGTCCCATCAATTCCGGTGAATCCAACGCAATCACACCAGCATTATCTGTAACAAAACGCTGCTGATGCGTTGTCCGAAACTCGACAAGCGGAACAGGAAGTTGACTCCCTTGTTCCCGCACTTCAATTCGACACGGTTTTTTTAACTGCACTATTTCGGTTTGATTTTCTTTCGACCAAACCGTTAATTGTCCAGCATAAATAAACACAGAAAATAAAATCACAAATCGAAATAATAACGTATTCATCTTTTCATCTTTCATCTTTTCATTTTGACAATTTTGTTTTGATTTTTTAAACACGAAACACACAAAAGTACACGAAAAATACGAAACACACAAACACACGAAAATCATATACAACCCCTTTCGTAATTTTCGTGATTTTTTATGTGTTTCGTGTTTAAAAATTTTTCGTAAAATTTCTCAGAAGGTTTCAAGTTCATTTTTTACGAACTATTAAACTACTCAACTTACTCTTATTGAATTTTCGATTTGAGATGTTTATGTATTTATTGGCTAATCGCCGTTACACTTGTTACCTCGACAATTGAATTGCCGACATGTAATTTTGCTGCACCGCCGTTTTCAATTGTAACCTTATCAACTTGTCCCGTTACATTTTCACCTAGAGAATCAACACCCGTGATAGTTTTTCCAATCAGACTTGAAGCAGTTGATAACGCCTCGCTCCGCATCATAGATTCAATTGCGGTCGATAATTTATCATTAGACGTAATTTGCCGCATTTGACTAATTTGAGATAACATCTCTGTGTTACTCATTGGTTCCATTGGGTCTTGATTTTGCAACTCCGCAACCATCATTTTGATAAAATCCGAAGTTGTCAGATCATTCATCCGATCAGAACTCACCGTAGTTGTCTGCGTTACAGTGCTTGCCGAACTGTTCAATAAAGTATTATCCACTTCCGACATGATTTCTCCTTTACACTTTTTTTGATTTATCGTAACAAAAAATTAAATCAGATTTAAAAAAAGATTACATACGGCACCGCTGTATATACTCCTCACACTTTAATTTTCGGTTTTAACTGCAATTGATAGGACGATACATATATTTTTTTGAAACACAAAACATACGAAAAAACGAACAAAAAAGATTTAAAACAACAAATTCCACTGATATATTACCCCAATTATTTTATTCAGATAATTCTGAATGCTGTTTAAGAATTTCTGATATTTTATCCGTTGTAAATCCGGTGATTTTGGCGATGGTTTCAAT
>JAITKS010000233.1 GCA_031278315.1 Planctomycetaceae bacterium
TTAATCTAATCTTGATTGCGGTCCTTTTATGAATTGATAGAAAAATTCTGCGTTTGAATTGAATTTTGCTAATTTTGTCGTTAAAGTTTCCATTGCGTCACTTGGATTCCTTGACGATAGACCGCGTCGAATTAACGTAGCGGCATGCAGACTTTCGGGCGGTAATAATTTTTCTTCGCGCCGAGTTCCCGATTGACCGATATCAATAGCCGGCCAAATTCGTCTTTCTGCTAATTTTCGGTCTAGAACGAGTTCCATATTGCCCGTTCCCTTGAACTCTTGAAAAATTAAATCATCCATTCTACTTCCGGTTTCGATTAATGCTGTTCCTACAATAGTCAACGATCCTCCCTCTTCAAAAGCGCGTGCGGTTGCAAATAATTTTTTTGGGATGTCCATCGCCTTAATATCAACACCGCCCGACATAGTTCGTCCCGTATTGCCGACCCATTTGTTGAAAGCACGAGCTAATCTTGTAATAGAATCGAGCAATAGAAAAACATCTTTGCCCATTTCAGCTAACCGTCTGCATCGTTCAATCACGAGTTGCGCTAAACGAACATGCGATTCGATTTCACGGTCTAAACTACTCGCAACGACCTCCGCATTAACGGCACGTCTGAAATCTGTAACTTCTTCCGGCCGCTCGTCAATTAACAAAATAATCACTTTAATACTTGGATAATTTTTAACGATCGCCTGACTAATATGATGCAATAAAACAGTCTTACCGCTTCTTGGCGGTGCAACTATTAATGCACGTTGCCCTTTACCAAGCGGAGTCAAAATGTCCATGACTCTAGTTGTCAAAGGTTGCGTACCGGTTTCAAGACGCAGCCACTCTTCAGGATTGATTGGCGTCCGTTCATCGAATTGTTTAATCGACGGATAATCATCCGGCTGCATCCCGTCGATATCTAAAAGCTCGCGAACCCGCGGACCTTGAGATTTCGTTCCCGGTTGTATTATACCTCTGATCATTACACCTTCACGGAATCCATACTTCTCGATCATGCTGCCGGGAACGAAAGGATCCGTAATGATTCGTGCATAATCATTACTAGGCAAACGGAGAAATCCGTAACCGTTCGGATGCAGCTCCAAAGCTCCGCTAACTTCATAAAAGCCTTCGGAATCTTCTATGCCTTGTTTTGCTTTTATGTCGTCGTATTTGGCTAACGTACCAACAACTCCAATATTAGGAGCCGGTCTGGTACGGCCTGTTCCATTTTGACGGAAACGGTTGTTGTTATTGTTGTTATTTCGACGACTATCATTGGATATTTTCTTTTGCATTTAGAAACACCTTGTTGGTGATGTTTATAAGAGTACCGTATCGGTTTTCGAACTCAATGATAAGTTGTACTGATACGGTCGCAAACATACACAAGTTAAAATCTGACCCCTCTACCCTTCTTAAAGAAAACGGGGTAATAAAGTTAAAATTTACGATTCGCCTCCGACGAGGAAACAAATCTGCCAAAAAAATCACTAATTCAAAAAATAATAAATCAAAAACATAAATCAAAAAACAACTGTCCAAACCATATAAAATTTTAGCTATACGAAACGTACTATGAATCAAAATACAAATTCAATAATACAAAAACGCAAAAGCCGGATTTCAGATAAGTAAGCAAACAACTCTAACTGAAAATTCAAGTAAGAGCTGTTAATGTCTCTCGATTTATTGATCTTTACCGATTTATTATTAAATGAAAAAAACAGGTTAAAAAATACTTTTTGTTGTTGCCGATTTATTTTTGAGTTTGTTGACTGCAATTTCATTTCAATTACGTAAAATTACAAAGTCTGAAAAATTTTTTTGACTAAATTTACGTTATCGTGAAAAAAAATACACAGCTATTTTATGTTGTTCACACTTGAATTAACTGCTGATCTAGTTGAATAATTTTTTTGTTTTTAATTCAAAGTGTAAACAAAAAGTCTAAAATTTAATTTGTTGTCGATTACGGTATGATTCGGGATTAAATTATTTCGCAATTGAATTAACTTCAACTTCTGCCCAATTGCCTATCGCGGATATAGCGAATATTGTACGGATAAATATGCAAAAATGTGATTTCAAAATTACTAATGGATAATGGATTCCGGTATTCTATACGGTTCATACAATTAATTTCGATTATAAAAAAGTGTGTTCAAAAACCGCTTGGTAATAAACAAGCGAATAGTAGTTGACGAATATATTAAAAGTATAAACTGGTTTAAAATGCATCTGATTTCCTGAATCCGATACTTCTGATTGATATTATTTAACGTGATTGATTCCGCTGTTAAGGAAATATTATAGAGCTGGCAGACAAATAATTGTTTTGAAAATTATGATCGGATTACATTTACAATTTGTTAATTCGATGTTTGATTCTTTGAAGTCAATCTGATTCAATTGCAGAGTGTATTGAGTTAAGTGAATGAAGCGGACAGTTGGTTTGATTGTTAGTTGAACCATTTCTTGTATTTTATTATCAGCGATTTGAGCCGGTTAGCTTGCAGTTTTTTCTAAATAAAAATTATTTTTTACTTACTTTGTTACCTTGCAGACATTCTGTTTAGGCTAAAACTAATTGCATGAACAAACTATCACAACTAATATTCATGAAATTTTTTCAACTGCTTTTACGTTAATTTTCGGTTCAAGCCGCCTGATTACCGCACGGAAAACAGGTTTTACCGAATACGAACTTGCCCGAATTTTATCGGACGATACGTATAAAGGGGATTAGTAATAGTATATATATAGTAATATTTTTGCTGGTCTGATGATGAATAAATTTATTCTTATGTTTGCAAATTGACCATTTTGAAGACATAACTCAAGATAGTTTTGAGTAAAATTAAACTGCTCACATTTAAGTTTGAGGAAGTATAGCAAGCGTTTCATGCCGTCGCAATTTGATGATAACTTTTGTTAATTTTGTCAACCATCAAACATGAAGTTGGTAAATAGTACACAATCTCTGAATCTTGTCAATAGTACCTTTTGACTTTTAAGCAAATATGAGGGTATTTTTGAAAAATTTTTAATAATTATTTTTGCAAAACCCAAATATTGCGGCAAAAGATTAAATTTAAGATTTAAAATTTAAGATTTAAAATTTGAGTTTTGAGATTTGAAATTTGAAATTTAGTAATATATCTGTGGAATTTTTTTTGACAGGATAAACAAGATAGTGGTTAGTGGTTAGTGGTTAGTGGTTAGTTCGCATGCGGAGATTAGCACGGATTCTAAAGTTCAAATCACTAATCAACTAAGTGATGGTTTCAAGTTTTGATTCTTTTTAATTTATTATTTAAAAATCCTGTCAATCTTGTAATCTTGTAATCTTGTAATCCTGTCAAAAAAACAACAAAACTAAAGATGCGGTCGAACCGTATATTTAGACGTTTTTTGTAAAAAAAATAGTGCCGGCAAGACACCTGCGTTCCTTTTAAAATTAGTTTTTAGAAATTGTCTCAATTAAAAAATATTCTTGAGAACGCAGGGAAATTATTTATTTAATTTTCGTAAAAAAGCAAATTGTCCACTTTGAATTAAAAATGAAACGCAAGACAAAAAACTTAATTGTCTATTTAAATTGCGAGTAAGGTCTAATTTGCACTGCAAAAATCATAATTTATCAATAAAATGATTAATATCTTTTTAGTATGACTTTATGTATTCTACGATCTAAAAATCTGATTTTGGCAGTTTGGGGTGTCAATTGACATTTTGTATTTTTTGTTATAATACTTCGCAGTAGGTCAATGTGGTGATATTGACCTAATTGATCAGTCTTTTTGGCTGAATTGATTTATGAAAATTGGTCATTTGAGCCGATTTTATATAATTGACTGGTCAAAAGTCCGTATTTGAATAAACTTTTTAGCAAATTATTTTCACTTGTTGTTTTTACTGCCGAATGCGGCAATTCGCTGTCAAAATAAAATAACTATATCACTTAAAATAATTTACATACAAAAACGTGAAAATTTATGCTAAAATATCACCAAAACATTACAAGAAACAAAAATTATTACCGATTATTATTTTTTTATCTACAAAATTGTAACCAAAAATTGTAATTAACAAAATGTCCTTTGTTGATAACAGTCACACTGGAGTAACCCAACGACAAAAGCTAACTGCCCCAAAACATATTTTTTAGACAGAATGATAAATTAAAATTATCGGCTAATTTTGGTTAATTTTATCCTCGAGTTAACACAAATTTTCACGAAAAAAAATTCGGCGGTTATTTCGTGAAAATTCACCAGATTAAAAAAGATTTTTTTAGAAATCGTTTACCATGATTATGATTTTTTTATCCTTTAAGACGATTTCGTTTTTTAATTTACGATAATAATATCCGGCTAATTTATTTTTTTCGGTTTAACCGTTTTTCAAATTTGACGATAAACGGAAATAAATTAAAACTTTATGCTGCTCTTACTTTAGGATTTCGGTAATTTAGATTTAACAATCGGAATAATCCGAAGGTATTCAACAGAAAATTAAAGTACGAACAGTTTAGAATTTGCGTAATTTGGCTTGCGGTGCGAAATAATATTTTTTGCTCCGCTCGCCCGAATATAATTAGAGGCATTTCGTTGTGACGTATTGCTATGATTTGCATTTTGGACAAATTATTCAACTTGTGGTAACTCCAACAACTCCATGAAGAACAGCTTTATCCTACTTATTTTAGAATCTTTAGATTTTAAGTTGTTTGTATATGAAATTTCCGTAGGCGTTTTATATTCACCTATCGAATAGCAAGTTTTAATGAAATGTTTTATAGAACCGCCGCAGTCCAATTTCAAACAACCGCAAAGGATAAAGTCAATTCAAGTGCGAACCGTTCAAGCTCAAGCTTACTATGTCAACTTACGACTTGTTTAACACAATACCATAAATAATCACATGGCTAGGTCATCTTTAGAAACACGTAATGCCATATTGAACACGGCATGCGAACTTTTCGGAGAATATGGTTTTGATGCAGTTTCGACCAGAATGATCGCAGACAAAGCGGGCGTCAATTTGGGCGGTATTCATTACCATTTTGGCAGCAAAGCTGGTTTGTATGAAGAAGCACTCAAAATGGCACATAATTTAGAACCGCCGCTTTCGATAGAACGTTTACTCGAAGAAATGCCGGATTTGTTAAGTACTCCGGCAGGTAAAGCGCATGCGGTTTATCGTGTCGTTACCGATTTTTTCAGACGGCAACCACTGAAAATTGAAAGCTGGAGGCGAAATATACTTTTCCGTGAATTGATCAAGCCGTCAGAATGTTACTTAAAAATTCATGAAGATTACAATATTAAAGCAAGCGAAAGTATGCTGAACCTATACTTTACACTTGTACCGGATGGTAATCTCGCCGACGCTTGTACGTGGATAAGTTATCCAACTTCGCAAGTCATTTTTTATATTTCAGGTAACGCTTTGAACAAAAAATTACTTGATGAAGTAACTTTAGATAACCTTTATCAGAGCGTCATAAAAACTACAATTCGCGCAATGATTTTATTGCTCGACTTACCGGTTCCGGCTTTGTTACAGAGTAACAAATAAATTGATTGGCTAATCAATCAATTGGACAATTGACAGATCGATTTTAATCGATTGATTTTGTTCGATTGATTTTAATCGATTGACTTTAATCGATTGACTTTAATCGATTGATTTTAATCGATTGATTGATTTATGTAACTCGCCTAAAAATCGGATATGATAAATTTGAACAGCAGATTTATACAACTCGTAATATGATTTTCGGCTATTCAACAGCTTTTATTAAAAAGCTGTTTTCCGATTAGATACGACTAGATAATCAATCGGCTTGAACCGAAATTTACAGTGCGAAAAAAAATTAAAATGTGTTTGGTATACAGCTATCAAAAAAAACTATGTGAATGAAATTTTCGCGGCTAGACATACATTGTAATTGCTGATTGTAATTGCTGATTGTAATTGTTCATTCGTTAGTATTTTCGATGCATGCGGTTTATTAGCGGCACGAATGTTAAGGTAGATTAGGTATAACAAGATACTTGTCAAATACAAATGGTGAATACCGGAATTTATATGATAAGGTTTACGTAACGTTTTTTCAGGTATTTCACTTCAACTCGTCGAACAAAAGACATCAAAAAAATGTTTAACAAAATGATCCTAAGGACGGAGAATAATGTTAGTTCCACGGATGATCGAGGATTTTGCACAATAGGAAAAGAGATATTTTCAAGTCCGTTACAGGAGGGTCACCATGAACCATAATTATCAGATAAATGTTATGAGGGAGTTACGTGATCAGCAGGTGCGTTACGCTCCCCGTGAGAAAAAAATAGAGCAAAGCCGCCGTGCGGAATTACTATATCGTGAGGTATCGGAAGATAAAGACCTTTCGTACATACAGGTCTGCACGAGTATAATTGAATTTAAGACAGAAATGTATCCTGATCTTGTTCTAAACGGAAAACAGTTGAAACACGATCTGTTGCTTTTCATCGACGATCTGCACGATTCTGCCAATGTTACAATCGATGAGGCTGGAGAGAAAGTATGGACAATTGAAGAATTAACCGCAAAATTCAAAGTAGCAAGTAAAACGATTTCACGTTGGCGAAAACAAGGATTAGTTTCACGTAAATTTATATTCGGAAAGAAAAAACGTGTAGGATTCTTGCAAAGTTCACTCGATTATTTTATGGCTAATGATTCGGAACGGATTAAACGCGGTGAAAATTTTAGTCAATTGACAACGGAAGAAAAAGAATCGATTATAAAGTTAGCGCGTCGTTTTTCTAATTCACAATTATCGCCGACTGAAGTAGCGAAACGTATCGCACGTTATATGAAACGCTCGGTCGAAACGGTACGTTATACGATAAAATCTTTTGACGATCAGAATACAGATATTCAAATTTTTCCGAATAGACATACTCCGCTTGATGAAGATGAGCGTTATGTAATTTTTCAAAAATATTGCGGCGGTGTATCTATTGAACAGTTAGCTAAATCATACAATAGAACGAGAGGAAGTATTTATCGGACTGTTGGTCAAATGCGGGCAGCGAGAATTTCAGGTTTCAATTTCGAATTTATAGACAGTCAGGAATTTCACGGTATTACGAGAGAGCAAGAGAAAGCAATTTTGGCACCTATCGCTGCGGCTATAAATGTATTAGAAAATGATCGCGAAAGATATGTTACAAGTAATAATAGTTCCGACGAAAATTACGGCGTACAAACTTCGGCAAGACGATTTGTCGCAAAACCGGATTTTGTCGAAATAGTTGAAGAACATTCAGCTCAATATGAACGGATGCCGAATTTGACAAGTGATGAAGCCGGCGTGTTACCTTATATTTCAAGTTTGTATAAAATTCCGTTACTAAGCAGTGAGCAAGAAGTTCATCTATTTCGTAAAATGAATTACTTAAAATATAAAGCGGCAATGTTGAGATCAAAACATGATTCGACACGGCCGAAAGCGGTTTTGATGTCTCGGATAGAGGAATTGTACAACATGGCGAATTCAACAAAAAATGAAATTGTTGCAGCGAATTTAAGATTAGTTGTATCAATTGCGAAAAGGCATGTCGGGGCGTGCTGTAATTTTTTTGACTTGGTAAGTGACGGCAATCTTTCGCTCTTACGTGCTGTTGAGAAATTTGATTATAGTCGAGGTAATCGTTTTAGCACGTATGCGACTTGGGCTATTACAAGAAATTACGCAAGAACAATTCCAGACGAAAAACGGCATAGAGACAGATATCATTTGAACGAAGACGAATTATTGGATAAAGCAATTGATAAACGCAGTGATTTACAACTTATGGAACGTTATCAAATCGAGCGTGAGCAGCAAGTCGATATGTTGTTGAACACGTTAAACGAGCGGGAACAGCGAATCATTGTAAGCCGTTTTGGTATTGGTCATACGAAATCTCCGTTGACATTGAATGAGGTAGGCGTTGAAATAGGAATTACTAAAGAACGTGTACGTCAAATAGAAGCAAGAGCATTAGCGAAATTAAGAAAAGTCGCAGAGAACGAAAAACTAGAAATCCCTGGTCTATAAAAATTCATTCTCTATATATTCTCCATACCTTATCATATTTCCGAATGGGTATCTTCAATAATCGTGTGTGGTGTAAGCATCACACCGATTTTTTTTATTGACCGCTGAGAACACAAAGAAAGAATATTTTGCAATTTTAGATTTTAGATTTTGGTAATATATCAAAAAAATGTCTGTAGAGACACAATGTCTTGTGTATCTCTGTTATGGAATAAACGTAAAATATTGTTGAATTTTTGTTTTTCATTTTTTATTTTTTACATCGAAAAGGTATTTCCAATATTGTCGTGCGTTGATTACTCACCGCACACGTAACCAATTGTTTACATATTTTTGCGAGCAGTTAAAATGTCTGTGTTCTAGTTTCGTTGACTAGAAACATTTGTTGTCAAATTGACTCGATCTAGTTTGCGTCTTTCACAAAGAATTTCTTTTAAAAATCAGACGTAGGTTTCTCCCGTTGATTTCGTAACAATTAAAGTTTGAGTAATATATAAGTAGAATTTTTGTTTTTCAATTTTTTTGGAGTTATGAATTTTAAGAATTAATCAAACTAGCCATGAAAGGGCGATAGTAAATAAAGCCGCGATTATTAACAACAATTATCATTCCTTTGATATATTGAATATTTTTGATTTGGTCGAACAACTCAAATCAGATATTGAGCAGATATTGAGAATCAGTAATCTTTCGTATGTATTTTGTTTTTTCAGTATTTTTTCCAATACGAAATAAACAAAAATACAAAACAAACTAACATTTATCGAATACTTTTAATTTTTTAATAGCGATGAAATATTTTAACGTAGCCGGTCCTTGTAACGAACAGGAACATTATATGATCAAAGCATCTAACCGTCTGCAAGGCGTGGAGGAGTTGATAAACAGCAGACAATATTTTGTGATTCACGCATCACGTCAGAGCGGGAAAACAACGTATTTGCTGGATTT
>JAITKS010000291.1 GCA_031278315.1 Planctomycetaceae bacterium
TCTTTTTCTATGCAGGAAAAATTGCAAGAGCCTCAATACCCTTATCAATTACCTCGTTATTTAAAAGACGGACATCTTGATATGGATTTTCTAATGAGTGACTTTCAACAATTCTGGCGAGAAAATTCCGGCTTTTATATTAAACGTTGCAATTATACAGAGGCGGCACCTCATTTGGTTTTGATGGCATTCTTGCAACGAGTCATTAATGGCGGCGGACAAATTACTCGCGAAATGGCGGTAGGTTCGGGACGGCTCGATCTTTTATTAGAATATAACGACAAAAGATATCCGATAGAACTCAAGATTCGCCGCAGTGAACAATATGTCGAAAAAGGTCTTAAACAGATCGCCCGTTATATGGACATTCATAATTGCAAAGAAGGATGGCTCGCCGTTTTCGATAAACGAAAAACAATAGATTGGGATGATAAAATTTACACAAAAAAGAAAAAAATAAACGACAAAACCATCACAATTGTCGGACTGTAGAATTGTAAACATGTTTTGTAATATATTAGTGAAATAATTTATTGTTGCCGAAATGCGGTTGTCTTGTTTGTATCTTTAGTTTTGTTTTTTGACAGGATTACAGGATAGTGGTTAGTTAAATTATCACGGATTATAAGTTCGAATCACTAACTGCTAATATATGAGAATTGTATGAAATTATCGCTTGACAAATTTTGGTTGCTTGTTATACTATGCGACCTTTTGTTTTCTTGTCTTCATATCTTAAACGGTGTTTGCTAGTTTAGTGTTTGCTAGTTGAATGGTCAAAATTTCTTTAACAGTTTTTTGCGCAATGAAAAGAAAATTTCAAAATACAGTTAAACAAATAACGGGATTGTTATCGTTATTCGTTTATTTGTATGCGCTTGTTTTGACCCCGTCATGGCACTCTCACAATGATAATAATATTGCGAAAAACTGCGAATCCGAATTTTGTAATAACGTAACGTTACATTCTTATTCGCATGATTCGCATGATTCACATTCGCACGGTGCGGTTTATGGTGAATCCGAAATAATTCATGAATGTCATGAATGTAATATCTGTAAATTTCTTTGTACGGCTACTCCATTATTCGTTTACGCAATTGATACAATCGAAACGACAGATATTTTGTTTGAAATTATTTTAAATTCTAAATCTGTTATAGTGCAATCAATTCACGTAACGTATTCTTGCCGTGCGCCGCCGATTGCTGATTTCTCTTAAATTTGTAATTAAGTTTTGTGTTTTATGTTAAACGAAGTTAGATTGTGCGCTAATTGTCTTTTGTCATATAAGCCGAATTTATCTGATTTCGTTGAACGGTAATTACGATCTTAATTTTCATTTATCGTTTTAACTGAATTTGTGCGCTGTTTGTATGTTTGTTACGAAATAGCCGGAAGTACAAATTCGCTAAGTTTTATTAACGTTCTTACAAATTAGATTAAATAGAGAAGAATCTTTAATAATTTTTTTATCAACTGCAAAGAATATAAATTTCATATATAGAAAATTAAACAGAAACATAATAAAAAATAAAGGAGAATAAAATGAAAATAATAAACGTTTCAAAAAATGGTTTCACACTGGTCGAGCTTTTAGTCGTGATTGCCATAATCGGCGTGTTGATAGCTTTATTATTGCCGGCGGTACAAGCGGCACGAGAAGCTGCAAGACGTATGTCTTGTTCAAATAACATGCGGCAATGGTTAATTGCTGCTCACAACTATCACAGTGCAAACGAACAATTTCCGGGACTTGCCAACAGTGCTACGGTAACATTTTCAATTCATGCCAATTTATTGCCGTACATTGAACAAGAAGGATTATCGTCATTGATCGATTTCAATAGTTCACCTGCAACAGGCGGCGGACGAGGTACGCCGACTTATATCAATGAAAATTTTGTCGAAATATTCAGTTTCAAAGCGAAAGTTTTCAAATGTCCAAGCGATACGTTGAATGTCTTATATTTGATAGGTTCGACGTCCGGCGGACAAGATGTTTACGCAAGCGGTACAAATTACATGTTTTCAACGGGCAGTGGAATTTATCCTAATTTCGATTTACGTTATAAAACAGATGGTCTCTGTTATTACAAATCGGCGACAAATATACATTCGATTACCGATGGAACGTCAAACACAATAATTATCTCTGAAACCAAACTCGGCGATAACAGTAGTTCGCCGGCAGAAGGCGATTCACCAATAATGAGACGAGTTGCCAATGTCGGTTCAAGCGGTTACACGCCGATATCGGCAGAGTTAAATACGCCCGGTATAACTAACAATAACACTAACGGAGCCGGAGCAAACGCTTTTACATTTACTGCGATAAAAAATAATATAACCGGTTTGACTTCATGGCGGTCTGATCGTGCTGCTTCGTGGTTTTGGGGTTATCCGCTTTATAGTTCGTACAATAATTATTATCCGCCGAATCACAATTTACCTGATCTCCTTTTTCACGGAGTAGGAATTTTTGGCGCACGAAGTTTTCACGTAAACGGTGTAAATGCCGGACTCGCCGACGCAAGTGTACGTTTCTTCAGCAATTCAATAGACCTCGACACATGGCGAGCCGCCGCAACAATAAGCGGAAATGAAGTTACAAATTTACCGTAACGATAATTCATTTTACATATTTTAAAATATTCGTAATATATCAGTTGAATATTTATTTTTCAGTTTTTTCGGAGTTATGAAATTTAAAAATAACGTTAGTGAAAAATAAATTTGAAATATTAGAAAAGTTTCACATATATATTACGAAAAAATAAATTATTCCGCTGATAAATTATTTATCGTTACAAAAAATCATATTGTACAATCATATAAACTGGAGACAATTATCATGTTTAGTTCGAGAATAACATTTTATGCCGTTAGAAGTTTGATTTTGTTTTTAGCCGGAATAGGAATTTATACCTTTTATAAATCTGCCGTCTTTTATTACAGTGCAGAACACACAACCGGTTTGATTACAAAAATTGAAATCGAAACAAGAGGTAAAGGTAAAAGATTAAAAAAATTTTATTATCCGGTTATCGAATTCATCTCACAAAAAGGTGAACAAAAAATATTTAAATCAAATTTCGGAACATCCGTAAAAGAATTTTATAGAGTAGGCGATCACGTCAGCATCTTATACAGCTGCAAAAAAATTATGATAAATTCGTTTGTGAATATTTGGATTCCGACAATTTACCCCATTGCAGGTGCCGTGATTCTACTCTTTTGTTTCAAATATCCAACAAAAAAGAAAAAATTTGAAAAAATTTTTTGAAATTGTAACATCAATAAGATTAAAAATATAGAATAAAAAAAATTTAATACCAATACTTAAAAGTTTGAATATCCCTTCGTCACCCGCTTGACGGAATTTCAAAAGAGGTTTTAATAACCGCAATGTTTGTATATGAAAACTTCTTTACATCATGTTAATCGAATTGTTCAAAAAATTCGCTTAGTCGAGAGCGGTCTAATTATGAGTTTGATTGTCTCTCATAGTTTTTTTGTCATATCGATTTTTTGTAACATTGAATTGTAAATTAGTGAAATCAGCGTTTTGTCTTTTCGGCGTAACGTCTCAACAAACATCTAAACAACGGCTGTATGGAGCAAGCAGATCGTTAATTTCAAAAAAACCTTTTTAAGAAGAAGGGAATATCCAAAATGAGATTTGATAAAAATACAGACAAGGATTTCAAGTCTTTTGATCTGTTAGAAACCTCTTTTTCCATGTTAAGATGGGGGGGGGGGGTGAATTAGGTAATGTTAAAAATCGGTTAAAATTTTTAGCGTTTACTCTAGTCGAGCTTTTGGTTGTAATTGCGATAATCGGTGTATTGATCGCATTGCTCTTACCAGCAGTTCAAGCGGCCCGCGAAGCAGCAAGAAGAATGTCGTGTTCAAGTAATCTACGGCAATTCGGTATTGCGTTACATAACTATCACTCGGTGTATGAATGTTTTCCGGGCATCGGTTCAGACGGTCATGGAATGGTAGGTTCATCGATGACGAATTCCGTTTATTCAGTTCAATCCCGATTGTTACCATTTATGGAACAAGAAAGTTTACAAGGAATGATCAATTACAACAATCCGCTTATTAGCTCAGGCGGCGGACATGCTGGAGCTTCAGCGTTTGGTTTTCACGTTCACGATATTGTTCAAACTTTCCTGTCAATAATGACGTGTCCGAGTGATCCCAATCGACGAACTTTATCTACAGGCGGCAGTTACAATAGATATACAGATTCAGCTGAAACAACAACAGAATCTTGTCCGACAGCTCCATGTAGTTACATGATTTGTTACGGAAGCGATATTTTTAGAATCAGCCAATCAACTATGTGGAACGGCATTTTAACTTTTAAAACTGACGGCTTGTTTCACTACGATTCGTGTATTAGTATCAACGCGATATCAGACGGCACAAGTAATACCGTAGCAATGTCGGAAAGTGCAATATGCGGTCCCAATTTGCCGGCGTCGTTCACAAATGCTCAAGAAATATTTGACCAGAAGTTAGAAAAAGTTTTGACTATTACGACAACTAACACAGCAATAATTTCTGACGGCAGTACCAATAGAATGTTACGTCCTAATCCGCAAGATATAAGAAGTCAACTAACAGGTACAATAAATGTCGGCAGATACAGAGGTTGTTCGTGGGTTCACGGCGCACCTTACGCTACAGTGTTCGGAACTTTTATCGAACCCAATAGCAGCAGTAAACATATTCCAAGTATTAATTGGATGAATCACGGACTTTATAGTGCGGCTAGTTATCACACTAATGGAATAAACGTTTTGCTCGCTGACGGCAGCGTACATTTTGTGAATAATTCTGTTGACTACAACACTTGGCGAGGCGCAGGAACAATTTCAAACGGAGAAGTTTCAAGCGGATTATCAAAATAATATCGCTTGAAATATTTTTCGCTTGAAATATTTTTAACAAACGCATCGTACTATGAATTTCAGTCAAGAGAATATTCAATATCATTAAAACTTGCTTTCCAATAAGAATGCAGGCAGATCGAGCCGAAATTTAACGTGAAAACAATTTGAAAAACATTGTATCGTTTTGCTGAATTTCATAGTACGGCGCATAGAACCTATTATCAAACCATTACCAAAAATAAAAAATTTTGAAAGGAGAATCTAAAATGAAAAAATTAATTATTACAATTTCAGCCGTAATTTTTGTTGCAATAATTTTCGCAACAAACGCAACAGCAAATAAGCCGAGTGAAGCGGAACGGTTTGAAATTTTTATCAAAACAGAAAGTTTAATAAAAGCTTTAGAGTTGACAGAAGATCAAATTACTAAGATCAAAGCTGCTGTTGATAATTCGTACTTTCCGCACGGTAGAAACGGAAAACGCGGAGTTGATCCGCCGCCGGAAGAAGGATTCAAAATGGATGATGAATTTCGTACTGAAATCTATAAAATTCTTACTCCAAAGCAAAAGGAATTAGTTTTAACCTACAAATTTCAGCTCGACGGCGGATTTAATGCAAACGCTCTCTACGCAACAAAGCTGGAAGTTTTTAACTTGACCGAAGAACAACAAAAAAAATTACGCAAACTAGAAGTTGAACGAAGCGGAAAATATCAAGAGTTGATGAAAAAAAATCGACCCAAAAAAGTTGAAGAATCAGAAAAAGCTGACGCTGATTCTGATTCTGATTCCAAAAAAGTTACTGCCGATGCAAGAAAAAAATCTATTGAGACATTCAGAACTCAAATGAAAGAAGTTGCATCAGGTTATAACGAAAAAATGAAAGATGTACTTACGCCGGAACAACAAGAATTAGGTAAAAAACTAACTGAAGAGAGCAAAGGTTTGCGTAAAAAATTTGGTCTCAAAGAAGGTCACTGATTTTTGATTATACGTATTACACTAAAATTTCGGCGGTGTAATGTGTATTCAGCAAAGTCTGCTTGCCGATTATGTAAGCAGGCAGATCGAGCCGAAAATTAACGTAAGTGCAGTTTAAAATAATTTCTAATTATCAATTTTTGTTACGAAAAATATGAATACATTTATAGTGAGCCCGTTTTGGCAAAGTATGGATGAACAGTGGATCGGTTCGATGCTTGTTGCTCTTACAGCGATGATATTAGTATCGAGTGCAATTTCGCTTGTGCGTATGAGGAGCGTGAATATGTTCCTTTTGACGATTAGTTTCATTTTGATTTTGTCGATTTTGTTAGCACCGAAAGCAGATTCGCAATCGCCGAAAATGTTTCAGTTATGGCTGATGAGTCCGGCGGTGTTGAACGGATTGTCGATAATTCAAATTATTATGACTGTTATTACGGTATTCGGTTCAATTAGACAAGAATTTTGTGAATCGCGCAAAGGTAAATTATTACATGAAATACGGTCATGGATAATTGCAATTGTTAATGTTTTACCTTCGCCGATTCTTCTTGTTTTTATATTTTGGGTCGAGCAAAACATAATGATTTCGACACGTCAAACGGCACCAATTAATATTGGATTACAAGTCGGAATTATTGTAACGGTAATTTTATTGATGATTGCGTTTATTATTTCGCGGTTCAGAAAATATCAATTGATAGCGTTGCATTTTTTTGTCGGTTTTTTTCTTGTATGTTCGGGGGCGTTGCTGCCGTGCATGACTACAAAATTATCGCTGAATGCAATCGCTGATAATTCTTATTCACCTGATATTTTACCGATAACCGCAATTGTGATTGTTATGATTACAATATTTCTCACAGGATTCATACGAGCTCAAACTAAACATATACGCACCGTAAAATGAATTTTGTCAAATTTTTTTATTATACTTTTCATACTTTAAATTTCGGTTTTCGTTTTAAACTAAACCCGCCCTGAAAGAGCGAATTCATAGACAATTTTTTGACTCAAAAACAAGTTGTATTTATTAAAAAATATTTCAACGTTTATTGACAATATTTTCAATTAAAAAAAATTAAAAACGAATTTTAAAGCGTAATTGGTATATTAACCAAAAAACTTAAAACTTAAAACCACAAACTTACAACTTTAAAAACATGTTAATACTTACCTCAATTTTTTACATCATTTCGATCTCGTTGATGATTCCGGTGATGTTAGCTTTACTTTTCGGACTTATTTACTCGTTTTATCTTGCGGGAGTGACAGTCCATGAATTTATTGTGCGAATGCAGAGGCGCGATAAAGAAAAAGAGCTTATTTCGGCTCTTGAAAACAAATCAGAGTCGGTACCTGAACTTTCAGGCGGCACGGAATTTGAACAGACATTGAATCTGATCATTGCGAACAAGTCGGATCAGCTTCTTGTCGGCAGACGCATTGCATCTGTTGAATCGTTACGCCGAACTGAATTACAAAAAATATCTGATTTAACCAAGTATGGTCCGGCGATTGGGCTTATGGGGACATTAATTCCGCTTGGTCCGGCATTGGTTGGTTTAGCTCGCGGCGAACTCGAAACGTTATCGAACAACATGATAATCGCTTTTGCAACAACGGTCGTGGGGATTCTTATAAGTTTAATTTCGCTTGCTATTCACAGTGCGAAAAAAGGTTGGTATAGAGATGATTCAATATTGTTATCTTTCGCAGCAGAAAGAATTGATGAAATCGAAAAAGAAAAAACTCATACTCAAACTCATACCGAACAGCAAATAGAAATAGAAACCAACGAATCTAAAGAATAGTTATATTACGAATATTCAATGTACTTGAAAATTAAAATGAGAGCAATTTACAAAACTTATAAAAAATAAAATGTATAACATAAAATCATTAAAATCCCCGCGAGGGCGGACAGAATTATTTGAAGAAGAAATTGAAATCGAACCGCTTGCATCGGTTGCGAATCTTGTTGATGTGATGCTTGTGTTTTCGGTTGCGTTAATGATAGCGATAGTTTCATTTTTGCAAGTGCCGTCGCTTTTTCAAAACAAAGATTACACAGTAATTACCAATCCGGGGCAACCAGACATGGAGATTATTGTCAAAGAAGGACAAGATATTAAACATTACGAAGCGACAACAGCAACAGGTTCCGGTTATGGCGAGTTGCTTGGTCAAGCGTATCGTTTACCCGACGGACGCGTTGTATATGTTCCTTCAAATAAAGAGAAAAAATAAAATTAAAAATTGAAATTCTCATAATATACCGATTACACTTTAAAATTCGTTTTTTAGTAATATATCAGTGGAATATTTTTTTTATTAACCACAGAGGACACAGAGAACACAGAGAAATCAGATTTTGTAATTTTAGATTTTA
>JAITKS010000355.1 GCA_031278315.1 Planctomycetaceae bacterium
GATTACAAGATTACAGGATTGACAGGATTTTTAAATAATAAATTAAAAGAATCAAAACTTGAAACCATCAACAATTAGTTGTTAGTGATTTGAACTTTAGAATCCGTGCTAATCTCCGCATGAGGGCGATTCTAGTTTTATACGTGAACGGTCACCTTTTTCGTTACAAAAAATAAAACCGAAATTTAAAGTGTAATGAGTATATTACACATTTTTTTGTTTTTGTAATTTTTTTTATAAGCATATAACGTACAAAAGCTCATAATAATTGTGCAAATGATTGCTGGGAGGTCTCCAAGATAATGGTATATCGGCGTCCAGTGTTGAATTTTTATTTGATCAATGACCGGTTCTACAGCTTTGCGTTTGCCTATTTTTGTAATTTGTCCGAAACAATTTATTGCGGCAGAAAATCCGCCGTTGGCTGCCGCAATATACGGACGGCGGTTTTCTACAGCACGAAAAATATGTGTTGCTAGATGTTGTTCAATCTGATTTTTAAATCCGAACCATCCGCTGTTTGAAATATTTATTAACAAAACCGGTTCGCATCCCGCTCTTCGTAACGATAAAATTTGACGTCTTACATGATGCGGTACAGTGCTTTCAAAACAAATATTAACGGAAGCAAAAACATTATCTTTTATCGGAATTGCAACAGGTAACTTGCCCCGTCCGGCTTCCTGACAAATTGAACGTAACGGAAAATTTTCAGGTAAATAATCTGCAAACGGAACATATTCGCCGAACATCACAAGTTGAATTTTATCGTAACGGGCTTTAAATTCCGGCGGATTCGGTACAACAAGAAGTGCAGAATTAAGCCGCAAAGGTTGATTCGCTGATTTTTTGTTACGATTATTATCAACAACCCATGTCGAAATTCCGTATAAAATCGGAGTCATTGTTTCTACGCTGTATTTCAGCAGCATTTCGTGATTAAATTCTAATGCTTGCGGATTCAATCCAAGATTTTCGTATGTTGCACCATTTTGAAAAATAATATACGGAACTGGACAAACCGTTTCCGGCCAAATTATCAAATCTAATTTACCGTTATTAGTTTGAACCGCAGCGCGAGTCAATTCGATATACTGTTTTAAACAATCGCTAAGCTGCTGATTAGTCATGTTGATCGAAACAGGCGAATTGCCCTGCAATGACGCAATCGTAAGAGTTAAATCAGAATTAGAATCAGAATTAGAATTAGAATTAGAACCAAGCGAATTGTTATCAAACAGATTACGTTTATAACTCATTGTCAAATAACCATAAGCAATTGTTGAACCAAACACAAATAACGTAATAATTATTGTAACGAAAATTTGATTACGCTTTTTTTGAACAGAGATAAATTTATCCGTTACGTTCTGTCCGGTATTGTCTGATATATTATCTGATATATTTTTTGTAACGTTATTTGAACCGGCAAGACTATTCGTGAATATATTTTTCGGACAAAATTTTGATATAAGCTCTGTCATAAAAAATGCGGCGGAACAAGATCGTAAAAGTCTGTTTTTCGATAGAGAATCAGCAGACGGCTCGAACCGAAAATTAAATCGGGAGCAATTTAGAACACCTGTAAAAAGAATTGTCCCGATTCCCGTTCCGACCGACATTATCATTCCGCCGACAAGATATTCACCGCCGATATCTGCAATTTGAATTAAAATCGGAATTGCAAATAACAAATGTTCAATTGAACAGAATGAAAAACCGCCAAGTAAATTATTTCGTAGAAACTCGCAACCGATCCAGCATATCGGCACAGCTATTACAGCCGGAAGATGCAGCAGATGTATTGCCGATCTCGCAGAAACGAAAAAAAGTAACCAGTACAAAGATAAGAATCCGGCAAGCGCAACAAGACCAACAATCGCAACCGGATGCGGCGATGAAATCCAAAAGACAGATATCAGCCAAAAAATAAAAAACGACAAATAAACGTAACGATATTTAATCGGTGCCGGATTCAATAACAAGGGCGTCCACAATATCGGCACAAAAAAAACTATCAGACAAATCTGACTTCCATACGCAAATTGCAATAGGCAAAATAATATCGTACCCAAAAAAAATAAATACATATCAAAGTTTAGAGTAATAAAAAATAGGTAATATTTCAGCGGAATAATTATTGTTATCGGGAACGCGGCCGTCTCGACCGCATCTTTAGGCGTTTTTTGTACAAAAAAGATGCCGGCGGGCCGCCTGCGTTCCCGCCGGCTAAAATATTTTTTAGTAATTCACTTAAATTTAAAATCTAAAATTACAAAATATTCTTCCTCTGTGTTCTCTGTGGTTAATAAAAAAAATATTCCACTGATATATTATTAAAAAACGAATTTTAAAGTGTAATTGGTATATTTAATAATTTTTTGTCCATCCGGATGCGGGTCTTGTTTTGTCTTTGTCTGAAGTTTTTTGTATAAAATCTCGTTGTTGTAATTGATACATAGGTTTTTTAAAGTCGGGCAAGAATAATCTATTTATTCCTGCTTCACGATCAAAACGTTTTATCCAATCAGACAAAAGGTATTCGATGTAATTATAATTTACTTCGTTTGTTGTATTTGCAGGTTTTGTTTGCCATGCTAGTGCAATATTTTGGAAATCATTACGATTACCTTTCCATTTGAAAACGGAATTTATTTTGTCAAAGGTACCTTTACCTACGAACTCAAACAACGGCATGTTATTAAGAATAAACAACGACAATTGAATATTACAATCAATTTGTGTTGATTCAATATTATTTGTAATATCATTTGTAATCAGTTGTGCAAACGGTTGACGGCTTGCGAAAGTAACTCTTTCAAATTTAATTCGCACGGGTTTTATAGTGCTGCCCCGTTTGTTTTCTTCAATTTGAATAAAAGATTTTGCTGTTGCAATAATCGATTGTTCTGCAACAAAATTTATTCCTGACGCGGCTTCACATTGCAAAACCATCGCTTCGCCTCGAATCATCGAATTACTCAAATTTATATTGAGCTGATTTGATAACTCGTATGGATTAACATTTGCACGCGGCTCATTACTCAATGTTTTACTTGTTATGAACCGTTCCATCATTGAGTTATTTATTTTCCAAACATCGTCATTATTATTGTCATTATTATTTGAGTCGTTAAAAATTCTGCCGCTTATTCCTGCCCATTCGGGTATAAATTGAATGGTATCTAATCGGCTTGGCAATTGACTGCTGCGGAAAAAAGCGACATCCTGATGATACGGCGAAAAATTCGGCGACGCATTTGCAATCGTGATTGTTACGTGTGAAAAGTCAAATTTATTATTACCGATTATGTCGAATAAAGTCCATCGCGACGCTAGTACATCTTGACTGATTCGCATTTCAATTGACACATCTAAAAATTCAATTTCGCATGAATTAACAGTCATCATGCTTCTTACGCCGGGAGAACTTCCTGCTGTTTTCGCCGGTTCAAATAAAATCACCGGATGATAACCTTCTGCTGCGACAAAATGAATATTCTGTTCCCGAATACTAAACGGTTCTGTAATCAAAAAATCATTCCATCGCAATTCAATAATCGAGTTTGTATCTGCTGCTTCGACTGCCGATTTAAGATTTGTGTAAGTTCGTATTCGTCCTGAATTCGTTTCGTTCAATTCGCCTGAATATATTGGTTCAAAACGCTCGTCGAAAGTCGGATCAACGCGTAATAAAGTGCGCCGAACAAATTGTTTATTGATTGAAGTATCCGGCGAGTCTGTTCTTTTAATTGTTTGTTCCGGCATGTTATCTTTTGTTTTGATCGACGCTGAGAGATACGTTTCCGGCAGAATCACCGAGCTGACCGGATACGGTGCTAAACGTATTCCCAATTGATTTTTCTCGAATAATCGTAACGAAAAATCATCGGACTTATTCGCATTTACATTTCCGAAAAAAACCGTTTCAAGAATTGGATAGTGTAATTGTATCAATCGGTCAACAATTGTTATGTCTTCGGCGGTAAATTGATCTATTAGATTTTTTGTTACAATTTTATTTGAATCGTTGTTACTTGAAGTTATTGTTTGTGTACTATTTGTTCCGCTATTTGTGATATTTTTAGGCGGATCAGGAAAAACCGGCAATTCGAGTTGTTTGTTTTTGCTGCCAAGAATATTCATCAGAATAAACACACAAATCAGAATAGCAAATGAAGACAACCAAATTGCATGTTTCAAAACGAAAGATGTTTTTTTGATCGCCGGCATTGTCCACGCAATATGACCATGCCCGACAGGATGCATTCCGATTTTTCGTGCAATTATGATCAACGCAGCAATTAAAACGTCTGGAGATTGGAAACGTTGTTTTGGGTCTTTCGCCATCATTTTTTGTAACAATATAGCGATTTCGGCGGGAATGTTAGGCTGTAATTCTCGAATATCCGGCGGCAGATCGCCTTGATGCTGTAAGAGTTTTTGTAAGACAGTTCCCTCCGGAAAAGGCGGACGTCCGGCGAGCATAAAAAAGAATGTACAACCAAGAGAATAAATGTCACTTCGAATATCTGCATTTCGCGGATCACGAGCTTGTTCGGGCGAAATATAATCGAATGTACCGAGAGTAACACCGCTTGCTGTAAGATCACCGGCACCGTCGGAAGGGTTGAGAAGCCGTGCTAATCCCATATCGATTAGTTTTGCTTTGCCTTCACGGGTAATAAGAATATTAGACGGCTTAACATCCCGATGGACAACTCCATTTTCAGCAGCATGAACAAGTGCATGCGAAATTTGAAGCATATAATTCAATGTTTGCGGTAACGGAAATACTCCCGATTCGTTAATCATCTTTCGGATATTTGTACCTTCAACATACTCGAAAACGATAAACGGCACGCCGTCTTGTTCTCCGGCAAAATAAACTTGGGCGATATGTTCGTGATTTAGACGTGCTGCTGATTTCGCTTCGTTCATAAATCGTGCGACAATACTTTGATCGTTTATCCGCTGATGCGGCAGTACTTTAACGGCAACTTTCCGGTCGAGTAAAGTATCTGTAGCGAGATAAACGCGTCCCATTCCGCCGCCGCCGATATAATTTTGAACCATGAAATGTCCAAGCAATGTTCCTGCCGGAATTGTTCCGGTCGCAAATATTTTAGCTGTAAGATTAGCAGATAAAATATTACGTAAAGGTGCAGTCGTAGATTCAGCAGATTCAGCATTAGACAAAATTTTTTCGTCTATCTGATTAACAAACTCGCCCGACGGCAATGACAATAATTCAGATTCAATATTAGACTTATCACCCAAATTTTGCACGTTATCTGACATTTCAGTGTATAGCGGTTAGCGTATAGCGGTTAGTTCGCATGCGGAAATTAGTACCGGTTTTAAGTTCGAATCAATAATCACTATACTCTATTATTCCGATCGTCCTTTTGGGGCTTCTCGGTTTGATTGTTATTTAAAATTACAAAATCTTCTTTCTCTGTGTTCTCTGTGGTTAATAAAAAAAATCAGAAAAATATAGTTGAAAACAAAATTTCACTGATATATTACGTTTTTAGAAATTCCCAAAATAAATTGCAATGTTTAATGAGTTCTTTGCAAGTTTAAAACAATTTATTAATATTCGCAATACCGGTTCGTGTTTTATTTTTTTGAAATTACAAAACACACGAAAAAAAATAAAAAAATCGTAATATATCAGCGGAATATTTTTTGTACAAAAAAGATGCAGGCGGGACGCCTGCGTTCCCGCCGGCTAAAAATATTTTTTAGTAATTCACTTAAATTTAAAATCTAAAATTACAAAATCTGATTTCTCTGTGTCCTCTGTGGTTAATAAAAAAAAATAAGGTTAGTTTTAAAATTCATAAACCAAAAAAATATTTTTAAAAATATTTCCATGTTTTATGGTTGACGAAATTTTGACAGTCGTTACAATTTTTCCAATTTCGCTAAACTGGTCTTTTGGCGTGTTATGGATTTCGTTACGAATTTCTATTTGAATAACACGTGTGTTGTCTTATGTTGACCAGAGGCTCGTGATGAAATTTGAGAAAGATTTTTTTGACAGATTTGTTGACAAAGATTGTTTCTTGTCGTCTGCCGGAAAAATTATAAAAATTTAGATTTGTTAAAGGAGTAAAAAAATGACTTTACATTTTATGAAAAAAATCGTTTCTCTGTTTATTGGTGATTCTAATAACAGAAGGCAATCGAGTTTTTTTAGAAGTTCTCTTAATAACAAGAAAGGAGTGTAATATGAATAATATGAAGAATAATTGGGTAATCTTTTTGTTGTTTGTGTTTGGTTTATTCGAGTCTGTGTTACATGCAGAATCGCTCGATGTTTTGCTTTCGGCAAAATGTTATCCAACAAATTGTCAGGTTGGCGATACGATTTACTTTACGTTTGAGGCTTACAATCCGAATGATGAACAGGTGTCATACAAGCATGAATTTATAGCACCTGGATTACGTACAGTCTGTGTTGCTCTTGTTGGTAGTGATGATCAAAAATTACTACATCTTCCATTTGAGACTCCGTATTATACTGAATGTAACAGGATAGTGTTAAGTGAAGTAAAACTGATGCCCAAAGAGCGTAAAGTAATTGGTACATACTCGTTGCCAGTACCGTCTCTGGAAGACCTACATAGTCAAAAGTGGCAGGAAGAGTTATCAAAGTTATTGACAGACCAAAAACAACTTTGTTTCAAATTGGTTTTTACTGAAATAAATCCCGATCAAATGCGGGTTATGCCATTAAATACTAATAAGGGAACAAGAAAGTTAACAAACTACGAATGGTACTTTGAGCTTAAACAACGCAAACAAGAGGAAATGCGTCTTCTTAAAGATTGGCATGAAAAGACACCTAAACACTTACTTCCAATAATGAGAGAAGAGTTGTTATCGTCTGGGTGGACTTCAGATAAAATTTATTTCAAAACTAGCGAAGCATACCATAAAGAATTGTTTAGTAGTGTAGAACCTCATGTCACTATTCTCAAATATATTTTGCGAGTTGGCAATCGTTATCCGGGTTATCCGAATATGCCTAATGATTGTCAAGGTTGGAAAAAACTTGAAGAGAGTTTTGAACCAAGTACGTTACAAGATGAGATTCGTTGGACACGAATTTGCTTGCAATATTGTACTACAGCCGATGCGAAAGTTCTTGACGAGTTAAAAACTTGGCTTGAAAAAATGAATCCAATACAGCG
>JAITKS010000386.1 GCA_031278315.1 Planctomycetaceae bacterium
AACCCAAACATTACTATCCCTGACTTGTCTGTTATTGTTGGTATTTCCGAGAGAAAAACCAAAGAGAATATTTCCAAACTTAAAACCAAAGGTTTATTGGAACGAGTTGGTCCTGACAAGGGCGGTTATTGGAAAATCAAAGATCAATATTTAAAGTGAGAAAATTATTCTCTGCAATTTCCAAAAAAGTTAAACTTAATTTCTTGTAATAGATCAGCTGAATTTTTGCAGTCATCGTTATATGTAGTAATTTTAAGAAATCAAACTAGCCCTGAAAGAGCGATCGGATATTTGGCTCAATATCAACGCGCAAAGGAATGTAACAATAATTAATGATTTGTTGTTAATAAGGTAATAAGGTTTGTGTGCGGCGGTCTCTTTGGCTACTAAGGTTGTTTTGTTCGGAAAAATAAGGTGAAAAATAAGGTTGGTTTAAAAATTTGTTACACCAAAAATTTGTTACACCAAAAACAAAAAAGCTGAAAATAAAAAATTCACCGAGATATATTATCTTATTTTTTTGAATTGCTTAAATTGAATTTATAGCTTGTTGTAAATCGTTGATTAGGTCTTTTGTATCTTCTAGTCCGGTGCTGAATCTAAAAAAACCGTTATGAAATTCTTTCGGGTACAAATATTGTCTTTCGTCATTTTCGCCGATAAATACAATCAAACTTTCATCATGCCCTAACGAAACAGCTGACGTAATAATTTTTAGATTTGCAATAAAACGATTATGAGCGTTATGATCGGCGTCAAGTCCAAAAGCTAAAACGCCGCCGAATCCTGGTGTCATTTGCGATACTGCAATTTTATGTTGAGGATGATTTCTTAATCCCGGATACACAACAAATCTGATTCGATTTTGAGTTGTCAAAAATTCTGCGATTTTCATTGCATTTTCATTGTGTTGTTTCATCCGAAATGGTAACGTAACAACACCGCGCATAATTAACCACGCATTAAACGGACTTATCGTTGCACCAAGATTCACCTGCGCTTGCTGCCGAATCGGTTCAAGTAATTTCGTTGCGCCAATAATTGCACCTCCCATCGCATCACCATGACCATTAATATATTTCGTCAAACTCTCGATACAAAAATCTGCACCGAGTTCAATCGGACGCTGATTAAACGGCGACGCAAGTGTATTATCTACCGAAAGCAACACATTATGCCGATGAGCAATTTCAGCAATAGAACGAATATCAGAAATTGTCAAAACCGGATTACCGGGCGTTTCGATATGAATCAATTTTGTTTCCGGTCGAATTGCCGCTCGTACAGCATCAATATTTGACGTGTCAACTATTGTTGTTTCAACCTTGAATTTATTGTTGAAAAGTTCATTCAAAAGACGATAAACCGCAACATAAGTTACACTGGAAAAAATAACATGATCACCGGATTTCAATAACGAAAAAAATAAACCGGAAAGAGCTGCCGCTCCGCTTGCTAAAACAATACAATCTTCACCGCTTTCAAGAGACGCTAATTTTTG
The DNA here is from genome assembly GCA_031278315.1 of Planctomycetaceae bacterium. Lineage (GTDB taxonomy): Bacteria > Planctomycetota > Planctomycetia > Pirellulales > Thermoguttaceae > WRKP01. The sequence goes on from JAITKS010000386.1 coordinate 1,502, forward strand.
TTGCAAATAATGCTGATTACAACCGCCGTTACGTGTATAAAGCATTTCGCTTGTACCGCTCCAATTCAAGTCTGTTGGATCATAAGGCAATTGATAACTGTTTGCCATCGTGATTGGTCGGCGGATTGCTTTCGTCCCGCTGTCAATCTCGTTACCAACATGAATTGCACGTGTACTAAAACCAAGTTCATTTTCGTGATTATGTTTTGTCATTTTGAATTTATTGAGTTATTAAGTTGTTGCGGCTTGGTGTCAAAAAAATTAGTAATATATCAGCAGAATATTTGTTTTTCAAATTTTTTTGGATTATGAATTTTAAGGAGTAATCAAAACCGCCCTGAATTGAAATCATGAAATTATATTTCTCTTACAATTAATGGAAAAGAAAACAGTTACAATATTTTAGTTGAATATATTAAACTCTCAATAGAGACACAAGGCATTTTGTCTCAACAGACATTATCTCACCCTGAAGGGGCATATCTCCAATATTGCAGTGCGCTGCGTATTCACCACACGGAATCAATTATACCAATTACACTTTAAAATTCGTTTTTTAGTAATATATCAGTGGAATATTTTTTTTATTAACCACAGAGAAATCAGAGAAATCAGATTTTGTAATTTTAGATTTTAAATTTAAGTGAATTACTAAAAAATATTTTAGCCGGCGGGAACGCAGGCGTCCCTTACAATGATTTTAATACTCTATTCTACTCACTTCCTTTTCGGTGAATAATGCAATATACTTATTCGCCTTTGCATACCGATGTGAATCAAATAACTCTTATGACAAATACAATACATGAAACGGAAACAATAGAGATATTGCTGAAAACAATGTTTATTTTATAATCTTTTTCCTTTCGGCAGTTTCAGAGTTTAAAAATATTCAACAGAAAAATTACAAAGTTTGTTATTTCATTTTAATTGTTTAATCTTTTAATTTTTAAGTTGCCGAAATTAATAGTACGATATTTATAGAGAATGCTCACCTAGAATTATTCAAACTAAATTTAATTTAATCAATGGCGGGTACAATATCGTGTGAAAGATTTACTGAATATTATACGAAAAAAGAATTATACGAAACAAGAATTATCAGAAGGAGAATTTTTACGATGTCCGTTGAACAAACATTAGTTTTACTCAAACCAGATACAGTCGCCCGACGATTATGCGGCGAAATTTTAAGCCGATTTGAACGAAAGGGTCTGAATGTTGTTAAATTGCAGATGTTCGGTATTACTCCCGAACTCGCACGAATTCATTATGCGGAACATGTAGGCAAGCCGTTTTATCCCGACCTCGAAAAATATATCACAAGCGGTTCCGTAATTGCGATTGTACTTGAAGGCGATGAGGCAATTTCTGTTGTCCGTAAAATGATAGGAGCAACAAACGGAATAACAGCCGAAGCCGGAACAATCAGAGGCGACTTCTCTATGAGCAATCGACAAAATCTAGTTCACGCTTCAGATAATAATGTATCAGCAAAACGTGAAATAGAATTATTTTTCCCCGAAAAAAATACGCAATAACTATGAAGCTCGACAATACAATTGCGTAAAAGTTTTTGATTACGTTTGATTACGTATCGGAAAGCAGACTTTTTAATAAACAACAAATAAACAACGAATGAACAACTTTTGTGTTTCCGAAATTTATAGTACGGCGTGTATAAAACAATGTTATGTTTATTTGTAACTATTCAATAACTATTCAATAACTATTCAATAACTGTATCGGCGAATTTACTATTAACCAATTAATCATCACACAAAAAAACTATTACAGATGTTTACTCTTTTAATTGCATTTTTATCTTTTTTTGGTTTTATTATTGCTTACAATACTTATGGCCGTTTTCTTGCACGTAAGATATTTTGTATAAATGATACCGAACTTGTGCCTAGTGTCGAATTGCGGGATGACATTGATTTCGTACCGACAAATCGTTACGTGATCTTTGGGCATCATTTTACTGCCGTTGCGGGTACAGGACCTATTGTCGGACCTGCGATAGCAATAATTTGGGGATGGTTTCCCGCATTACTTTGGGTGATTTTAGGAAGTATTTTTATCGGTGCCGTACATGACTTTGCAGCTCTCGTGATTTCTTTACGTAACAAAGGTCATTCGTTGGGTGATATTGCCGGTGTTGTGTTATCTCCTTCGGCGAAGTTGCTTTTCTTGATTTTGTTGACATTTATTCTTGCAATAATTGTTGCAGTATTCGGCAATGTTATAGCGAAAACATTTGAAGATTATCCGCAATCGGTAATGCCGACAATAATTTCTATACCTGTTGCGATTATACTTGGAGTAGTAACGCATCGTTTTGGTATTTCATTACTTTTGGCGTCGTTATGTTCGATTTTTATTCTTGGCGTAACGGTGATAATGTCTGCGGCGAGTCCTTTGTTTTCTATTCATATACCGAGTTTAGAAAATTATCATGCCTCTCTCAATTCAACTATGCTCTGGACATGGATACTTTTTATTTACTGTTATTTTGCATCTGTATTACCGGTTTGGTTACTTCTTCAACCTCGTGATTATGTAAACAGTTTGATTTTGTACATTGCATTAGCGTTAATTGTGATCGGTATGATAATCGCCGGAATTACAGGTGCAGCCGACATAATGGGAACTGCTCCGCCGTTACGAATATATGCAGCTTCAGAATCAGGCGCACCGCCGATTCTGCCGTTTTTATTTATTACTGTAGCTTGCGGCGCAGTCAGCGGATTTCATGCTCTAGTAAGCAGCGGGACAACAAGTAAACAAATCGCAACAATGAAAGACGCTCTATTTGTAGGTTACGGCGGAATGTTATTGGAAGCCGCATTAGCTATAATTGTAATTTTAAGTTGTACGGCAGGAATCGGTATCGGCATTGTAAATACAACTTCATCTGCCGCTTCGACTGCCGCTTCATCTGCTGTTTCGACTACCGTTTCATCTGCTGTTTCGACTACCGTTCCATCTGTTGTTTCGACTACTGTTCCTTCTGCTGTTTCGACTGCTGTTCCTTCTGTTGATCCAATTTCCAACCAAAGTGTAAATATTAAAAATCAGAATCAGAATTCGACTCAATCTCAATCTCAACCGCAATCGCCAATGTCGTCAATGTCACCAATGTCGTCAATGTCAACAGAGACAATGTTAGTTGATTCGCCTGCTTTAGTAACCGGACGAGATGCGTGGAATTTAAGATATAACCGGAATTGGAAAGATATGAATCTTGGTGAACAGGTTGGAATTTTTATTGAAGGCGGTGCGAATTTTATTAGTAAGGTTGGCATTCCTGTAAAATTGGGACAAGGAATAATTGCGATTTTGGTTGCATGTTTTGCTGCAACAACAATTGATGCTGCTCTTCGGTTGATGAGATACATTTTACAAGAGTTAGGCGGAATGATTCATTTTGCTCCGATGCGAAATCGTTTTTTCGCAACTGCTTTAGGATTAACGATGGCAATTGGACTTGCGTTATGCAAGTCGTCACCGGACGCTAAATATGGAACGGGCGGATTGATTTTATGGCCGATTTTTGGTGCAGGTAATCAAGTAATTGCAGGATTGACTTTAATTGTTGTAGGTGTGTATTTATTTCGCAAAAAAATTAATGCAATGTATTTATTGATTCCCGGAGCGGTAATGATTCTTATTCCGCTTTGGGCGATGTTATACAACATAATTTTTGTTTTTGTTATAAAGGGGCAATATTTGCTGACTGTTGTTGGTTCGTTAATTATTTTGTTGGCGGTTTGGCTTATTTATGAAGCATACATTGCATTGCGTAAATTGATTGCGGTAAATGAGAAGTAAAAAAATACGTATCGTAATTATTGTATTTTGAATTTTTGTTACAAAAAATACTAGTATGAGTTTATCAAATTTGTCCGGAGCTAATCGATTGTTTAGCGAGTTTTCGGAGTTAGCAATTGAGTTTGATCGTGTTGTTCGTCCGCTTACATTGATTGTTGAACGGTGCGGAGTTGAAACGCCTGAAAATGAAGATTGGTATAAATTACTTTTTCATAAATTAGCTTCACAAATTGGAGACAATGCGTCTTTGATTGTTTCGATAATGGGCGGAACGAACACGGGTAAATCGATGATATTTAATCATCTTGTCGGCGGACATTGCAGCGGTGTTGATTATCGTGCGTCTGGTACGAAGCATCCTGTTTGTGTTGTATCTGGATCGATTTCTAATCCGTTGGAGATTCTTCAGCGTAATTTCGGCAATAAATTTAATTTTGTTGAATGGTCGAGTTCCGAACAGTCTCTTGAAACGGCTGATATGTGGCAATTTTTCTGGAAGGTTGACGAGAATTTAACAGACCGAATTTTAGTTTTAGACACGCCTGATATTGATTCGGACAGTGAGTTGAACTGGGCGCGTTCTCGTGAAGTACGGCATCCGGCGGATGTAGTTATTGCTGTATTGACCGGACAAAAATATAACGACGCAGCGGTACGGCGTTTTTTCCGTGAAGCTGCGGAAGCGTCGAAGCCGATTATTGTTATTTTCAACATGGTGAAGTTCGAGTCTGACAGAGAGCATATTACGGTTTGGCTGAATCAATTTTGTGAAGAGACTAAATCGGTTCCGATAGCTGTATTAGTTGTTCCGTTTGATGAGAGTAAAGCGTCGAGTTTGCAATTACCGTTTTATCGGGTAGAGCAATCGGGGAATGTTACAGATGAGATTGTTGATTTACGTCAACAAATTACCGAGTTGCATTTTGAGAGAATCAAGTCTCAAACGATTAGGGGAGCGATTAATGTTATAACAGACGAGACGAGCGGATTACCTTTGTTTTTAAGGCGAATTGAATTTGCCGCAGGACAATTTGAGAAAGCGTTAGAAGCAATTGAGCAAGCGGAAGAAAAAATAGAAATAAAGTGGCCAGCGATTCCTATTAAGATACTTGCGGAAGAAATGCGGCAATGGTGGCATGAGAAAAAACGGCCGCGATGGGCACGCAGAATAAATTATCTTTATGACAAAGCGGGGAGGATTTTGGTATATCCGTTTATTAAGTTGAGAAATTTTATTGTAGGGAGAATATTTCGTTTTAATGAAAAATCTGAAGTTAGCGAAGATAAATTGTTACAACATTTCAAAGAGAGTGAGGAAAATGCTGTAGTGATATTTATTGAAACGGTTTTTAATCGTTTGGAGTGTTTATCGAAAACGGACAATTTAGTGTTAAAGAAAGAAACCGCAAGTTTGCTTACCGGCAACAAGCGTGAGGAAGTTTTGGAGCAGGCAAAATCTGTACTTGAAAAGTTAGAGCCGTTGGAAACAGATTTTCGTGCCGTATTTAGAAAAAATCTTGAAGTGTGGCCTGAAAAAAATATTAAGAAAACGAAAATCGGCATATTGCTGGATAAAGTGTTGACAATTATGAGACCATTGATTACGGCAGCTTTAATAATCGGCGGATGGAAGTTGATAGGCGGAGTAATTACGGAACTATGGATAAAGTTAATCGTGACAGTTGTAATAGCGGTATGCGGTGAAGTTTTTATTTATTCTATTTCGCAAAGATTAAAATTTTGGCTAGCGGGAAAATTATTTAAGAATGTTCGGAAAGAGTTTACTTTATCGCGATCAAAAAAATTTGATAAATCATTTAGTAACGAGTTGTGGAGTGAAGTAATAAATCGTTTACAAGTCGGTGCGTCGGTAGTAAATTCGCAAGAGTTTCAAAATTGCCGAAGCTGCTTAAAAAAAGCGTCTGAAAAAATAAAAGATATAGCAACTGCAACGACTCAGTAGAGACGCAATACCTTGTGTCTCTACGTTACGTCATAAACGTAATATTCCGGTATATTATCATTGTTGTCTATATTTTTGTTAAACGAATGTAAAATATACTTTTCACACTTTAAATTTCGGTATTCGTTTTAAACTCAACTCGCCCTGAAAGGGCAATCAGCATTAGCGTAGGGCAACGCCCTACGGAAAAAATATAACACACCAAAGCCCTGTAAGGGCG
>JAITKS010000411.1 GCA_031278315.1 Planctomycetaceae bacterium
TATTTTTTAATAACTACAACTTGTTTTTGAGTCAAAAAATTGTCTATGTATTTACCCTGCAAGGGCAATTTAAGTTTAAAACGAATACCGAAATTTAAAGTGTGAAAAGTATATATTACACACGGATATTTTTTTCATTATTGTTTTTTTGTGTCACTTAACCCTTTCTGCTGATATTTTCTAATTGTTTACAAATTGAATTTACCGGACACGTATTACAATCAGGCTTGCGGGATTTACAATAATTTCTACCAAGTTGAATCAACGCATGACTTATAAATCTCCAGTCCTGCTGCGGAAAAATTGCCATCAACTCTTGCTCAACAGTTTCAGGTAACTTGCCGTCAGCAAGCCCCAATCTGTGACTCAACCTGAAAATATGCGTGTCAACAACAAAACCCTCATTTATTCCAAACCCATTGCCTAACACGACATTGGCAGTCTTCCGACCAACACCTGATAACGTAATAAGCTCAGCCATCGTATGAGGTACTTTACCGCCGAAATGTTTGATAATCTCCTTTGACGCCGCTTTGATATTCTTCGCCTTGTTACGATAAAACCCCGTACTCTTGATCAACCCCTCAAGCATTTCAGATGATATTTCAACAAAATGCTCAGGCTCATTATATTGTTGAAACAAAATCTTGGTTACTTTATTGACCTGCACATCTGTACACTGAGCAGATAAAATTGTTGCAACCAACAATTCAAAAGGCGACCGAAATCTTAATGAACAATCAGCATCAGGAAACACTTCCCGTAACTTAATAAGCAGGCGTTCCGCTAAATTCTTTTTGCTGCTCTGATCGTTTAATTCCCTATTTATAGATTTACTCAATTTAACGTCTGTTTTTCTAAATACAAAAAAACATGTAATATTTCAATGAAAAATTTAAACTACCCGCACTACCCGCACTATATCTGCGGAATATTTGTTTTCCAAATTTTTGGAAATTATGAATTTTAAAGATTAATCAAACCATCCGTTCAAGGCTGTTTGAAATCATTAAATTGTATTCCGCTTGCAATTAATAGAAAAGAAAAAACGGTTACAATATTTCAGTTGTTTAGACTCTCAATAAAAACACAAAACATTGTGTCGTGTCTCTTCTTTGACGATTGTCTTGTTTTTAACATACCTACAAATTATTCTGCGATATATTACAACTGCCCTCACCTGAAATTTCAGTTCAAACCGCTTGCTTACCTGTCGATAATCATACGAATCAATCCGAATCAAACTGAAAAATCAAGTAAATAATTTATCACCATTTATTACATGCTCCCTATAACTAATTCACCTATTTATCTAAAGATTTTAATTCATGCCATACAGGAGCAAGAGTGTCAAGTAATTTTTTGTAACGATTATATTTTGCATTGTATATTTCTGCTAATTTAGGATTGGGTTGAAAACTTCTAGCAACCGTTACCATTTTTTCACACGCTTCATCATAAGATTTGTATAATCCGACAGCGACTGCACCGCAAATCGCAGCGCCAAAACAACCGAGTTCAGTTCCCGCCGGAATTTCAATCGGAATCTGAAAAATATCAGCAAACATTTGCGCCCAAACATCACTATTCACTGCGCCGCCTGTCAACCTTATAGTTGACGGCTTGTTTATAAACCGTAACAACCTTTCCGTATGCCATCGATGTCCAAATACTACACCTTCAAATACAGCTCTCATTACTTGTGCTCTTGAATGCCGTCCGTCCAGTCCGAACAAACACGCTTTAGCGTCAAGATTTACAGGATTACCATAAAGAAACGGAATAAACGTAATACCTGTATCAGTTGCATCAGTTAACGAAACTAACTCGCTGCAATGTTCGTATATACTTTTTGTCATCCCTCTGATTTTTAGTAATTCTTTATCGCCTTCAAAAAATTGTGTAACGAACCATTCGAGATTACTCGCCGAAGTCGCACTGCCTTCAAGAACAAGATAATATCCGTCGATACTATAGCAACTTGTCATAAATACATCTTTGTCAACAATCGGTTTACTTGAGATGAATTGATTATTCCCCCAAGTTCCGGCAACCATACAGAATCTTGATTCGTCTGTCATTCCGACTGCCAGTCCGCAAGCGTCGATATCAAACATACCGCCTGCAACAGGCGTTCCTTCATGCAACCCTGTTAAATTCGCAGCTTCGGCAGTTATCTTTCCGCAAATATCAGCGGAACGTTTTATCGGCGGCATGATATGTTTCAATTCAGCAATTCCCCAAGTCTCTAAAACTTCATCATCGTAATCGCCTGTTCCGACATTTATTAAACTTGTCGCCGACATATCCGTTAGTTCCATGTATGCTTCACCGGTGAGCTTGTATCTAATAAAATCTTTAACCATGAAAAGATACTTTGTATTTTTCATAGTTTCAGGCTCATTATCAAGCAGCCAACGAAGTAACGCATTGGGTTGAGCCGCCCAAAGCGATTGCATCGTTTTAGGTAGAATTTTGTCGAGTACATTTTTTGATGTCCACTCTTCGATATATTTTCTCGCACGGGCATCGGAAGAAATAATTCCATTGCGTGCAGGTTTGTTATCTTTTGCAACGAGATAAAGTCCGTTACCGTGTCCGGTGCAAGTAACGGAAGCAACTAATTGAATGTCGATTTGAGATTTTTCAATAACTTCACGCAACACAAAACAAACTCCATTCCAAAGCGAGTCCATATTATTTTCTGTCCATCCAGAATGTAAATAGATATGATCGATTTTCTGTCCTGCCGATGCATATTCTTTGCCATTTGTGTCGAATATTGCAGCTTTAACCATCGTTGAGCCGCAATCAATTCCGATTAAATAATTCGTTGTCATAATCAAAAAAGTTTTGTTAAAGTTAAAAATTTTTTCGGCAACTTGTAGTAATATGAATACTCATCACTCTTGAGATTTCGTTTTTTGTCTTTTCGGTACGATTACGAAATATACTTAAAATTCAAGCACAAAACGTAAACAACATATCTATAAAAAAACGAATTTAAAAGCGTGAAAAGTATAATTATTGAGAAGCCTATTACTTTCATGCTGTTATTCTAAACGCCCCACAAGGCACGTCAGAAGGGACATATTTTAACGCAGTAAAGAAATCTATCAATAGAACTACTAACAATCAGGCTGATCTAAAAATCAATTATTAGTAGTTGGATTAGTGGTTAGTGGTTAGTGGTTAGTGGTCAGTGGTTAGTGGTCAGTGGTTAGTGGTTAGTGGTTAGTGGTCAGTGGTTAGTTCGCATGCGGAAATTAGTGACGGGAGTAAGTTCGAATCTCTAAATTCCGAAACTTTAATCATTAACCTTTAACTACTAAATATACTTTTCACACTTTAAATTTCTGTATTCGTTTTAAACTAAAATCGCCCTGAAAGGGCGATCGGATATTTGCTCAATAATAGTGATTAGCGATTCGAACTTATAATC
>JAITKS010000442.1 GCA_031278315.1 Planctomycetaceae bacterium
TGGTGTGTTATATTTTTTCCGTAGGGCGTTGCCATACGCTAATGCGGATTGCCCCCTTTCAGGGCGAGTTTAGTTTAAAACGAATACCGAAATTTAAAGTATGAAAAGTATAAAAAACAAAATCAAACAACCAATACAAAAGAAGATTAAAAAACTTCTAAAATATTACAACAATTAAACCAATTACCAATTAACCACAACAACCAATTTTAACCCTTAATTAAAAATTTACATGACAAATTTGATGATATTGTTTGTAACGGTTACTGTTCTGTTGAGGTTGTCTATTCACTAAACATTAATAAAAGCAAGGAAATTATTATGCCAATATTGAGTTGGTTGTCACGGGAAAACGACTTGAAATGTGCAAATCAGACACAATATCGTCTTCTCGAAGAACAACCGAAGTTAAGTTACGGGGATAAAAACACCGGAAATATGCTGATTCAAGGCGATAATCTGGAAGCATTAAAAGCTCTACTACCGTTTTACGCTGGACAAGTTAAGTGTATTTATATCGATCCGCCATATAATACCGGTTCCGCTTTTGAACATTACGACGATAATCTCGAACACTCTACATGGCTCTCGATAATGTATCCGCGACTTGAATTGTTACGTGAATTACTAACAGAAGACGGAAGTATCTGGATTAGTATTGACGACGACGAAGGACATTATCTCAAAGTTATTTGCGACGAAGTTTTCGGAAGAAAAAATTTTATCACAACGGTCTCTTGGCATCGAAATTATGCTTCTGCCAATGATGCTAAAACTTTTGCAAAAGTTGTAGATTATGTTTTCGTGTATCAGAAAAGCAAATTTTTCAAACGAAATCTGTTGCCACGTACTGACAAACAAAATGTACTTTATAAATATGATAGCCATGATGGTAAAGGACTTTGGCGCAGCGATAATTTATCTGTAAAAACATATTCGGCTAATTATGATTATCCTATTGTCAATCCTAATACAAGAATATCATTCAATCCCCCTAAAGGACGTTGCTGGATGACCAATTCCGAAACCGTCCATAAATGGATCAAAGAAGGTAGAATATTTTTTGGACAAAATGGTAACGGTGCTCCCCAGCTAAAACGATATTTGAAAGAGGTACAAGAGGGTATAGTTCCAATAACATATTGGTCATATGATGAAGTTGGTCATAATGATGAATCACGCAAAGAATTAAAAACTCTATTTCCTGAAGCAACCACAACATTATTTTCTACTCCAAAACCAGAACGTCTTATACACCGTATTTTAACGCTTGCATCCAGCCGTGATGATTTGGTACTTGATAGTTTTCTTGGTTCTGGAACAACCGCGGCAGTTGCGTTAAAAATGGGGCGGCGTTTTATTGGGATTGAAATGGGCGAACACGCGCAAACGCATTGTGCTGTTCGTTTACAAAAAGTCATTGACGGTGAACAAGGCGGTATATCCGAATCGGTTAATTGGAAGGGAGGCGGCGGTTTTCGTTTTTTTCAATTGGGCGAACCTGTTTTTGATAGTGAAGGTCGTATCAATGAAAAAATTAAATTCTGTCAACTTGCCGCGCATATCTGGTTTTACGAAACCAAAACGCCGTTCAACAAACCGAAGAAAAAAACATCGCCGTTTTTGGGTGTGCATAACGGTACGGCTTACGCACTCCTTTACAATGGAATTTTACACGACCGCCGCATTAACGGCGGAAACGTGTTGACGACGCCGATATTGGACATTATTATTAACGATGCAAGTAGTGCCGAATACGATTTGCTTGTTGTTTATGGAGAATATTCCCGTATCGGTGAAAAACGTCTCAAAGCCGACAAAATTGTATTCAAACAAATTCCCTACGATCTAAAATTAAAATAACAAAAATTCTTAAAATCTTTCATTTAAATTTTCATGCAACTAAAAACATATCAAAAGAACACCTTGAATGTTCTCATGGAATTTTTTAAAAGCAGCCGTTTTATTGGAGCAGTAGAAGCATTCGAAAAAATTACATGCGAACCGGAAATTTCGTTTCGTCTCGGCAATTTAAAAAGCAATTATGTTGTTTGGGAAACCATCCCGAATACGCCCCGCGTTTGTCTGAAAATTCCAACCGGCGGCGGTAAAACAATTCTTGCTGCACATTCAATAAAAATCGTTTCAGATATTTGGTTGAATCGTGAATTTTCCGTCGTACTTTGGTTTACGCCTTCCGATACTATTCGCCGTCAAACCGCCGAAGCATTGAAAAATCCGAGACACCCGTATCGTGAAACTCTTGACGAACAATTTCAAGGACAAATTCGCATTTTTGATATTGATGAAAAATTCAATATTCGTCCGGCAGATATAACTAATAATACCTGCATTATTGTTTCAACAATTCAAGCGTTTCGTCAATCAAAGACCGATAAATATAACGTTTATAAACATAACGAAAATCTTGAACCGCACTTTTCACATATTACACCAAATGAAAAAATGGATTTTGACAAAAATGGAAAACTTAAATATTCTTTTGCCAATCTATTATTTTATCATCGTCCGATAGTTATTGTCGATGAAGCGCATAATGTCATATCCGGTTTGTCACAGGAAATGCAAAGCCGTATCAATTCTTCGGCGATCATTGAGTGGACAGCCACGCCTCAACCTAAAAACAATACACTCTACAATGTTCACGCAACAGAATTGAAAGAAGAAGAAATGATTAAACTTCCAATCGAACTTCGGGAACATATCGGCTGGGAACCGGCAGTGGATGAAGCAATCGTTAAACGTAACGAACTTGAAAAAACCGCCGAACAAGAAGAAGATTATATTCGTCCCATTTTGTTGTTTCAGGCACAGGATAAAAACGGCGAAGTCAATATTGATGTGTTGAAAAATTATCTTTTAGAAATCGCAAATATCCCCGAAAATGAAATCGCTATCGCCACTGGAGAACAAAAAGAATTAGACGGAATTGATGTATTCTCCCATACTTGTCCAATCAAATACATCATTACTGTTGAAGCATTGAAAGAAGGATGGGATTGTTCTTTTGCTTACGTTTTATGTTCGCTTGCAAACGTAAAAAGTAACACAGCAGTCGAACAACTTTTAGGACGCATCATGCGAATGCCTTACGCAAAGTTACGAAAAACTGTTTCATTGAACAAAGCATATTCTTATGTTTTATCGTCCCGATTCGGAGAATCCGCCGAAATATTAGTGAAAAAACTAATACAAAAAGGTTTTGATAACGATGAAGCAGAATCGGTAATTGAAACAGTTACGCCGCCAAAAGAATTGTTTGAACAACTTGATATTCAGAAAGTCCGACTCTCAATTCCATTAATCCAACTTGAACTCCCACAAAGTATTAAACTTGACCCGAATGATCCAACAATCATCGAATTTACACCATCAACAACTGAATTTGACGTCGAAAAAATTTGTAAAAATGTTACAGAACAAGCAGAAGTGTTCGAAATTAAAAGAGCATATTTTTGTTACCAAAAACGTGAAGAAATTCCATCGCCCGCAAAACAAGGTGCAAACTTTAGCGTTCCGTGTTTTATGATGGAATTTCAAGGAAACTTTGTCTTTGCCGATCCTGAAACAATTTTCGAGACTTATGATTGGGACATTGCCAAAGTCGCTTCACCGCATCTTGAACCCGATGAGTTTAATATCGAACCTCAAGGAAACGGCTTTGTCATTGATATTGACGAACAACGTTTGCGCTATTCTGTCTCCGGCAAAGAACAAATTTTAATGCCTCTTGTTGACGTAGAAAATTGGACGGTCAATCATCTTGTTTTCTGGCTTGATCGAAAATTGAAACAAGAAGATATTCCTCAAATAAATATGCTGAATTGGTTGCGTCAAATAGTAGAATATCTGAACCAAAAACGGAAAATCAATTTGGCAAATTTGATGATTGCCAAATACGTTTTGGCAGATAAAATCAAAAACAAAATTGATCTTGCCCGAATTGCCGCAAAAGAAAAAGCGTTTCAGAAAATATTTTTTGATCCAAAAGGATGTGTTAAACTCGATTTTAACAACGTTGTTGATTTTCGTGAGGGAATGTACGATGGAGTATTGTTTCAACAAAGTAAATATAAATTTACCAAACACTTTTTGGGATACGCAAAAGTGCCGCAAATCGATGGCGGTGAAAACGGTGAAGAATTTAAATGTGCCAAAGCAATAGACTGTCTGCCGGAAGTAAAATATTGGTTACGTAACGTGTCTCAACATAAAAATTCTTTTTGGCTGCCAACGTCAACAGATAAATTTTATCCCGATTTTGTTGTCAAACTCGAAGATGAAAGAATTTTAATTGTAGAATACAAGGGATCGCATCTCGTCAATAATGACGATACAAGAGAAAAAAATATGATCGGCGAATTTTGGGAGAAACAATCAAACTGTAAAGGATTGTTCCTGATCGCTGAATATTCAAAAAAAGGCATGAATATAACGGAACAGATTAAGAAAAAAATTGTAACTATTCAATAGAAAATTTTCATGTTGCTATAGTTTCAATTGAAAATTCAAATGATATTAAGTTTACTCAAAATATTGTTGATGAATTGAAAAAATTTTTAAGAAAATTTAATAATGGAAAATGAATAAAATATTTTCCGACAAAGCATGAAACGATTACTTTTTTAGCAAGCACTCTACAAAAATGCTGAAACGAATTAACATGCGGTGCTTTTAAAAGATATAGAAAATATACTTTTCACACTTTAAATTTCGATTTTCGTTTTAAACTAAACTCGCCCTGAAAGGGCAATCAGCATTAGCGTAGGGCAACGCCCTACGTAACAAATATAAAACACCAAAACCCTGTAAGGGCGACAGCAATAGTGTTATTTGGGTTTTGAAAATGATTATCATCGTTAGGCTTTCGCCCTTTCAGGGCTTTATTTTCAAGAGGAAAACCATACGTAGGGCGTTGCCCTACGCTAATGCTGGTTGCCCCGTTGGGGCGAAATGTTACGAAATATTTTAACCGAAATAAAGGAATAAACGGTAACATATTTCAACAAAAAATAAA
>JAITKS010000444.1 GCA_031278315.1 Planctomycetaceae bacterium
AAACGTCATGACGAACAAACTATTCGGCGTTTTTTATCCGATCCGCAAACAATCGCATTGACATTAGAATTATCAGACAAATTCGGCGAACACGGTTTAATCGCCGCCGCTATCGGACTCCCGCAAGGAGATAATTTATTTATCGATACTTTTTTAATGAGTTGCCGAGTTCTAAATCGTACCGCCGAACATTTTCTGATGAACGAAATCATCGAACAAGCAACTCAAAAAAATTTCAAACAAATTATCGGCGAATATATCCCAACCGCAAAAAATAATATGGTCAAAGACTTGTTTTTGACATTTGGATTTGATCGATTAAACTCAAATTCTAATACGGAACTTGAACAATTCTGCTATATCGTTTCAAACAAAAAATTAAACACATTTATAGTAAACCAATAAACAAAAGTAATATATCAGACAAAATTTTTGGTTTTTTTGAGATTACAAAACACACGAAATAACAAAATAAACGAAAATTTTTATTTCAAATTTTTTTGAAAATAATTATAAAATGTCTTTTTCATTTAATAATAATCATTTTTTTTATCGCACATTGGGAGAGGCGATGCGGCGGGAATTCGGTTGCAACGTTTGGAAAGTAAGCGTTGACGCCGGATTGTCTTGCCCAAATACCGGAATCATCGGCGAAATAAATAAACATAACGAAATAAATAAATATAACGGATGCATTTTTTGTAACATAAATAGTTTTTCACCAAGCAGACGACTCGTAAATGATAAATCAATTCTTACCCAAATCGACAAAGGAATAATTCAACTTAAACGTCATTATCCTAAAGCTCAAAAATTTATTGCTTATTTTCAACCGTCAACAAATACAAATGCTCCTCCCGAACATTTAGAAATAATTTATAACGAGGCTTTAAAACATCCTGAAATTGTAGGTCTGTCGATTGGTACACGTCCTGATTCGCTGCCGGATGATGTATTAAATCTCCTCTCAAAAATATCACAAGAAAAATATTTGCAACTTGAAATCGGATTACAATCAATCCATCAAAAAAGTCTGGACTTCCTCAACCGCCGACACGATTATTCAACCTTTACCGACGCATTCTACCGAGCTAAAAAACATAATATAAAAATAGGAATACATCTGATTCTCGGTATCCCAACCGAAAATAGAAATGATATTATCGAAACCGCAAAAGAAATCGCACGATTAAAACCCGAAAGTATCAAACTACATAATCTCTATGTAGTACGAAATACACAACTAGAAAATTATTGGAATAACAATAACCTGACTTTACCAACAATTAACGAATACGCCGAAATGACCGTCGATTTTCTTGAACGTATCCCTCCCGATATTATTATCGAACGAATTGCAAGCGAAGCTTCAGAGGACTTTATAATCGCTCCAGAATGGTCAAAAATAAAACACGCCGCAAGAAACACTATCAATAAACTATTTCTGTTACGAAAATCCTATCAAGGAAAATATTACACAAACAATTAAATCACAAAATTGGTAATATATCAGTGGAATTTTTGTTTTTATTAACCACAGAGAACACAAAGAACACAGAGAGATTGCATCTTTTTTGTACAAAAAACACCTAAAGATGCAGTCGAGACAACCGCGTTCCTGATAACAATAAATTATTCCGCTGATATATTACTTATTTTTCACTTTATCGCTGCATGATTTTATATTGCCGGTTAAATTTCGGCATTATTATCGTAACGAAAAACAGTTGTTGGAATACTTTTATGTTCAGCAATATTGAAAAATTGCGCCCATTTGTTTATTGATTCATCAATTTCTGATAACGTTAAAGATGACGCCCATAGTATTTTAATCGCATTACTGCAAAAACCATTTTCGATATCAGCAATACTTGGTAAAGTTGCTAATATCGTGCCGTGATAACATAATTTTCGTAACGTTAAATACGCAACCAAAAACGACGCTTGACGGCTTGGATGAAATCTTATAAACGTTTCATAAGCACTTCCTTTTTGTTTCAACGAACTCAAAAGCTGCAATTCGACAGTCGGTACAAGCGTAAAAGATGTTCCCAAAACTTTATCAGGGTCGGTAATCGGCGAAGTGTCAGTGATTGCCCGTTTTACTATATCTATTCTACTTAACAAACTTGTATTCGGCTCAAAAATTCTTTGCGGCAAGGCATTGGTCGCATTGATTAATTCTGCTACTCCGTCGAGCATTAAGTCCATTAATTCTTGTGTTATATTGATGTCGCCTTTACGCAGATGGTCTAACAATGTTTCTAACTCGTGCGCTAAACTTGCCGACGTCGTAACGCCCAGCATTGTGAAATTTCCTTTTGCGGCATGAAGGCGTCGAAATGCGTCTTTCATAATTTCCGGATCGTTGTTATTTTCCATCGATAATAACGCATCCTGCAACTCTAATAAACCTCTTGAGAGTTCTGTCAGCAAGTCTGAAATATCTGTGTCGGTCAATTCTTTTTGACTCGATTCTTCTATCCGATTCGCTATTCTATCTCTTTGCACTGACAATTTCGATTTCGCAATAAGCTCTTCCTGCGAATGAAACATCGACGCTGATTCCGGTATTGAATTGTCTGCAATATTTTCTAATTCTAATTCTTTTGGTTGAGAAAAATCGGATGCGTTTGCGTGTCCTTCGTCGTTTTTAAGCGGTTCGCCTGTTGCAATTGCAACGACCATGTCTATATCGACAGTAATTCCGACTCGGCCGCCGCTGATAATGCACGTTCCGGCAATTCCTGTTACATTGCGTTCAAACATATCTGTTGCAAGCGGCACATTGACCAATTTCGACGGTGCTAGAAATTCAGTAACGATACATGCTACTTTGTCTTTTCGCCCCTCGATTATTACAACTGGAATGATTTCAGGATTATCAATTTTCGACGGCTCACTGCCTAGTAATTCTGACAAATCGAACAACGCCAAAGGCTCGCCAAGATACTTTATAAACCGCTCCCGATCCATCGACGCCTGAATCTGTGCCGGCTTAATTCCTTGCAAACTGACAACTTTATCAATCGACAAAGCGTAAAGCGTATTCGTACACCGTACAATCAATGCGTCAATAATATTGACCGCTTTCAATTTCGGAATATGTAATCTAAACGTACATCCTGTACCCAAATTATTTTCGAACTCAAGTGTCCCGCTGAACTCTTGAACCATTGTATTAACGAGATCAAGTCCGACGCCGCGTCCAGATGTATTAGTTGCTTTTTCTTTGGTAGAAAATCCCGACATGCAAAGAATTGAGAGTAAATCTTGTTGCGGGTCGGAAGGTTTGATTAATCCGAGTTTTACGGCACGTTCAAAAATTTTCTGTTCGTCGATTCCGCGTCCGTCGTCAGAAACAACGATTTCAGTTTCGTGTTCATGCTCGACCGCTTTGAGTAAAATAATTCCTAATTCTTTCTTGTTTGCATGACTTCTTTCAATCGGCGTTTCCAAACCATGATCAGCTGCATTCCGCAACAAGTGTAACAACGGCTCGACTAATCGTTCCGCCAGAGCTTTATCAACTAGAACTTTGCCGCCTTCAAATTTTAATTCAATATCTTTTTTGAGATTTCGTGCAAGGTCGCGAACCGGACGCCGAAATAACTTAAATGTTTCACCAATTTCGACCATTCGAATCGCCATAACAAGATCGTGTAAATCTTGTGAAATTCTAGCCGAAGCTTCATCCGCCGATTTTATTATCTGCAACTCGATTTCGCTCATCGGACGATTATGAGTTACCGCATCGGTCATATCACGCTGTAACTCGTGTAATGTCGAGCTGGTGATAATTACTTCGCCTGCAAGATTAAGCAATTTATCAAGATGCTCAAGCCGCACCAACATACGATCTACCCCATGCTGCTGCAACGTACTGGACGACTGAAAATCGTCGGAAGACGACTCAATAATTTTAGTAATAGCTGTTGTTTGATCCGTCATAATCGAATTAAAGCATGGCGTAATTCCATGCGCTAAAAATGTTAAATTGGTCTAAATATAATTTTCAGTCAAAGCCGCTTGATAATAATTTTTTTTGGACAGGATTACAGGATTACAGGATTGCAGGATGTACAAGATTGAAATAAAAAAATCGTAATATATCAGTGGAATAATTGTTTTCGTTTTTTTGGTTGTTTACGAATTTTAAATTATCAATCA
>JAITKS010000445.1 GCA_031278315.1 Planctomycetaceae bacterium
ATTATAACCCGCCCCACTCGGGGCGGGTAAAATCCCCCGCCAAACTGAAGCCCTGAAAGGGCGATCGGATATTTGCTCAATAATAGTGATTAGCGATTCGAACTTATAATCGGTGCTAATCTCCGCATGCGAACTAACCACTAACCACTATATACTAACCACTATACTGCTGTCTTTTTAGGGCGATTTTATTTTATGCGCGGATGATTTGCTATTTGTCTTTTTTTGTCGGATTATTCACAATAATTGTGTCATAATATCCTGTCGCCCTTTCAGGGCTTCGGAGGAAGGGGACTTTTACCCGCCCCGCTGGGGCGGGCTATAATCCTGTTGCCCTTTCAGGGCGATTCTAGTTTTATACGTGAACGGTCACCTTTTTCGTTACAAAAAATAATACCGAATTTTAAGGTACAATGAGTATATTACAAAATCTTCTTTCTCTGTGTCCTCTGTGGTTAATAAAAAAAATAAGGTTGGTTAAAAATAAATTTGAAACCTTTAAAAATTTCACACATATATTACGAAAAAAAATTTTTGAAAAATTTTTTACCCCCCTACTTGTTGGATATTTAAAACGTGTCATAATTACTGCCCATGTTTGAGATGACAAATAAATCGAATCTTTACCTACATATCGTCCGGCTTAAAACATGTTTGTTTTAGTCTTGTAAAATTGCTTTCACAGACTAGATAAATAAACAATTTTTGTAACCGGATAATAATAGATATATAGGAATAGATTTATTTAATTTCAAATTATCGTTACGGCGCATGTCTAGTGTAAACGATGCGTCTTTTATTAGATCGTACTTTTAATACGAAATCGTATTTCTGAGTACGAGTATTAAAAAATCCTTTAACCAAAATAGAAAGGTAAAGAAAATGTCGAAAATAGAAAATTTTGTGTCGGAAAAGTTTGTTAGCCCCAACGTGTCAATTGACTTTGAAACTCGTTGCGGAAATTGCGAATGTGATCACACGTTCAAATCCCCAAATTGCCAAAATGTTAAAATAGGCAGGGGGGGGGGGGGATAGATAATGAGTTTCGTCGCAGTGAAAATGACGAAAACGTTAATATCTCAAATTACAAAACCGGATTTACTCTGGTTGAACTTCTAGTTGTAATTGCGATCATTGGTATCTTGATTGCTTTACTCTTACCAGCTGTTCAAGCCGCACGCGAAGCCACAAGACGAATGCAATGTACAAACAATGTTAAACAATTATCGTTGGCTTTGCATAACTGCCACGATGCTACCGGTACTTTCCCATCTGAAGTCTATCCAAACGCTGCTGGTACAGGTGATCGGCAAATTAGTTGTTATATGGGATTGATCTGGTATATCGAGAAATCAAATCTCACCAATCTGCTTCCCGCAGGTGTTACCGTTGACACAATGACACATCAAAACACAAATGTTCTCTGCGCAACTGAAATTTCTTTCTTTCTTTGTCCAAACGTTACAGACAAAAAAAATAAAACGGGCAATAATACAGGAGGTAATTTCATTGCGTCTTATATGGCAAATTCCGGTGCCGCTGAAAGCGAAATGACTCCCGCAAGCATTTATTCGTGGGATAAAACCTACGCATCAACTAACGGACCGCGACCTACCAACGGGATTATCTTTTACAGAAGTAAGATCGGAATGAATGATATTGCAGATGGAACTTCAAACACACTCTCTTGGTCTGAAATTGCTTGGAATGAGTTTGTCGGAATGACATGGGCGCGTTCAAGTGCCGCTACCCTGTGTTATGCCAAAGCGTTTGCAGAAAATGTACCAATTAACCTTTACAAAAAAGGAGTGACTACAACTTACAACATCAAAGCCTCCGCGACCGCAACATCAAGCGGAGCCATCGACATCGATGTTGATATCAATCCTGCAGTTACAGCCCAAACGACTTATGGACCTTGGGGTTCTTACCATCCGGGCGGCGTTGTCGGAGGACTATGTGACGGCTCCGTTCGATTTTTAAGTGAGACAATTGACATGAGAACAATACTAATGAGATTCGCCAGCCGCAATGACGGTCAAACCGCATCATTACCGTAGTATGCTTGGTTAGTGGTTAGTGGTTAGTTCGCATGCGGAGCTTAACACTGATTATAAGTTCGAATCGCTAATCACTATTATTGAGCAAATATCCGATCGCCCTTTCAGGGCTTCGAGGAGGGGGGAATTGTTACCCGCCCCGAGTGGGGCGGGTTATAATCCTGTTGCCCTTTCAGGGCGATTTTAGTTTAAAACGAATACCGAAATTTAAAGTGTGAAAAGTATATATTCACTTTACTACAAACTTAAAACTTTAGAAACATAAAATTTTAGTGTTAGAAGGATCGCGGTCGTCTCGACCGCATCTTTAGGCTTTTTTTGTACAAAAAAGATGCAGGCGGGACGCCTGCGTTCCCGCCGCCTAAAATATTTTTTAGTAATTCACTTAAATTTAAAATCTAAAATTACAAAATCTGATTTCTCTGTGTTCTCTGTGTCCTCTGTGGTTAATAAAAAAAATATTCCACTGATATATTACTAAAAAAAGAATTTTCAAGTATGAATAGTATATATTATAAATTTCGTTTATTTTGTATTCTCAAAAATAAGGCGATAAGCTGTTTTTGTTGTGTCGTTATGTTTATTCGATAACGAATTTTATATTGTTGATTTTATGAATTTCTACAGGTATTTCATAAATAGATTCAATCATTTGAGCAGTTAAATTTTCTTTATCGGTATCGAAAATTATT
>JAITKS010000470.1 GCA_031278315.1 Planctomycetaceae bacterium
GAAAAGAAACAGACTCGTTAATGAATAATTTTCATATCGCCGAATTTTATAGTACGTATAATTTGAATCAACACCAAACATAAATAACAATACCCGGCAAAACAAAATATAAGTTGCAATATCGTAACAAAAAAATAAAACTCAACAACCCATACCTGATGATAGTGGTTAGTGGTCAGTGGTTAGTGGTTAGTTCGCATGCGGAAATTAGTATCGATAGTAATTTCGAATCATTAAATTACTATTCACTAACCTTATTTTGTTTTTATTAACCACAGAGAATTTTTTATTAACCACAGAGAACACAGAGAACACAGAGGAAGAATATTTTGTAATTTTAGATTTTAAATTTAAGTGAATTACTAAAAAATATTTTAGCCGGCGGGAACGCAGGCGTCCCGCCTGCATCTTTTTTGTCAAAAAAACGCCTAAAGATGCGGTCGAGACGACCGCGATCCCGACAACAATAAATTATTCCGCCGATATATTACAAATTTTTTAATCACGAAACACACGAAATATTTTTGCGAAAATTATTGTACTATACGTATGCTGTCAACGATCTCTTTGGCTTCCGATATTATTTGATTTAAATGTTCCTCATCACAAAATGATTCCGCATAAATTTTGTAAATATTCTCCGTGCCGGAAGGCCGCACCGCAAACCACCCCTTGCCTGATACTACTTTTAATCCGCCAATCAACGCACCATTACCCGGCGCCTTCGTTAACTTAAATGTTATCTCATCACCAGCAAGTTTACTTGTCCTTACTTGATTTACACTCAACCCCTTGAACGCAGCTTTCTGCTGCGGAGTCGTTGGTTGGTCTATTCGCGTATAAAACGATTTGCCAAATCTCGATTCCAATTCCCGATAAATAATACCCGGACTTTTTTCCGTCTTGGCTATTATCTCAGCTGCTAATAAATTCAAAATTATTCCATCTTTGTCCGTCGACCACGTTCTTCCATCAAAACATAAAAAACTTGCGCCCGCACTTTCCTCACCGCAAAATCCTAACGTTCCACTAAATAACCCCTCAACAAACCACTTAAAACCAACCGGCGTTTCAACCAACTTAACATTAAGCGAATCAGCAATCCTGTCAATCATCGCGCTTGAAACAAGAGTCTTCCCAATCCCAATCGAACCCGACCACTTCGGACGATTCGTAAACAAATATTGTATCGCCGCCGATAAATAATGATTCGGATTCATCAAACCCAAATCCGGTACAACTATTCCATGTCTGTCTGTATCTGGATCATTCGCAAACGCAATGTCAAAATTATTTTTTAAGTCAACCAATCGGCGCATCGCATATTGACTCGAACAATCCATTCTAATTTTGCCGTCATGATCAACAGTCATAAAAGAAAATCGCGGGTCAATCGACCTGTTCACAACCGTTATGTCTAACTTATATCTCTCCGCAATTCTATCCCAATAAGCAACCCCCGCTCCGCCTAACGGATCAACACCAATTTTTATTCGCGATTCAGATATCAATTTCATGTCAATAATATTGTCCAAATCAGCAATATATTTTTCTGCGAAATCCACAGCCTTGATTACACTTCTCGAAATAGCAGTATCAAAAGTTAAACGTTTTACACCACTCAATCTTGCCGAAAGATACGCATTAGCCCGATCCTGAATCCAACTCGTTACGTCAGTATCAGCCGGACCGCCATTGGGCGGATTGTACTTAATTCCGCCGTCAGACGGCGGATTATGAGACGGCGTTATCACTATTCCATCCGCAAAACCTGAATCCAACAAATGATTATGTTTCAATATAGACCACGAAATCACCGGCGTCGGCGTAAATCCGTCATCCGACTGATAATAAACTTGTACATCATTTGCCGCCAAAACCTCAATTGCATTACGCTCCGCCTGACGCGAAAGAAAATGAGTGTCTTTACCAAGAAAAAGCGGTCCCGTGTAACCTTTTCCGTTTCGGTAATCGCATATCGCCTGCACTATTGCCAAAATGTGCGATTCCGTAAACGACACTTCCGCCGAAGTGCCGCGATGTCCGCTTGTTCCAAAAATTACACGCTGTTCGGGTAATTTCGTATCGGGTATGTTCTCAAAATAACTACGTTCAAGCAGCGATGTATCTATTAGTATTGATTCCGGTGCAGGTTGACCGGCAAGAAAATGAATAGTCATGTTAATTTTACCAATGTAAAAATCTAATATTATTTAATATTCGTTTAGCCTGTTGCAGCGTGTTTTGCTGATCGATAAATTGTAAAGCTTCAGATTGCTGTTTTGTTATTTGCGATTTCGGTAACTGCGCAATAAATTGCCGAATATTATTTTGCAAATATTTGATTTTCGAATTGATGTTGAAATTGTTAAAATTGGAATTTGTATTTGTATTCATGTTTGATTCAAACATAAAAAGCGAATGCCGTATCTTGGCAATAGTAGATAACGAACGCGAAAAATATTCGCCGGATTCAAGACTTCTAATTGTCTTTTCAAAAAGTTTATTGGCTCTTTTTTTATTTCCGATCTCTGCATTAAGCATCGCTAATTTTTGCAAAATCAACCCATACGGATATGTGTTTATAACCTCATAAGCATAGTTTCGAGTAATTGAATCCATCGTTTCCGCTAATTCTTTTTTTTGCTCTGAGTTTCCGAATACAAGAATCCCTTTAAGCCGAACTGCTGTTACAAACGGCATTTTTATTCCGTCGTCGATATAATTATCCGAAGCCGGCAGATTCGTAACTGCTTCCTCCCAAAGAGGTTTAAGCTGCAACGGAAAATCACAGGCGAGATGTCCCAGATGAATCCAAACACGAGTTTGATCAACAGGATTATTGAATAACATCAATGCCTTGCGAAAAAATAATTCAGATAATTTACGCTTATATTGATCAAATGCTTGAAACGCAAAAACTTGAGCAAGCGTATCATAACAATTAGCTATTTTTTGTAAATCGATTTGATCAGCAGAGACTTGAAAAAATTTCGCCATTGCTTCACAAAAAGTTTCTTCGTGTGTTCCGATTTCTGTCATTATTTGTTCAGCGTAATCAAAGTTGAATTGTTCCGTCAGACTAATAGCACGCCTGCAGCGAAATTCAGTACCGATTTTTAATCCGTATTCAACACCTAATTTCGGCAAGTTATTTTCTAACGGTATGTAAGTTTTCCACAATTCAGCCGATTTCATAATATTGCCGAATTGATTAGAAATTAAAAACTGCATCATTGTCAAATAAAGATCAGCAAATAAATCGGGTTTGGAAGAGTTTCTATAGATATATTCGAGTAATCGTAAAAGCTCGCTTCCTTTCTTTCTATTTTTCGGATTATCGACAATAACTTTTGCTGATTCGAATAAATTCTGGAATTGTTTACTGTCTCTGATATACTCTTTTACTAGAGTACGGACAAGCTCTTGATTTTGCATATTGTTCGGATCAATTGGATATTGTTCGATAGTTGCAATTAATGATTCGATATTTCCGTTACAATAATTCGATTTACAAATTGCAGTAGAATCGAGATTCTGATCGTAGTTTAACGATTCCAAAATAGGTAAAGTTTGCTCGGCGATTAATTGCGAGCGTACAAGCCGAGATCGTTCTATACCTAATATTACGTTGGCGAGATAAAGTCCGGGAGTCGGTTCGTCTGATTTTTTAGGTTTTTTATCGAATATGAGTTCGGCAGTTTCGATTGAGGCGAGTTTGAGATTCGATGTTTTCCAGCGGTCGTTTATTAAAATATTGAATGTATTTGTGAGTTGATTAGAGTCGATTGGCGAAGTAACGAAGTATGTATTTTTTTTATTTTTATCATTATTTTTTTTCATGTTTAGTTGTAATTCTTTTGCTGTTGTCATTGTTGATTTATCCAGATCGAGAGTATAGCTTCGGTGAGCAATATGAACATGAATTTTAGCGTTATCGTTTAATTTATTTGCGGTTTTATTGCTTACGAAAATGGTGTGTTCGATTAGTGACCATATCATTGTGATATATCTGTTATCGAGTTCACGTTGTACGAGTATAAGCGGCGTGTTTGGATAAATATCGTGAATATTTTGAAACATGATTATGCTGTAGGCTTTTTTTTCGTCTTCGTTTGTTGCTGAAGTCATTAAATTTTTAGCGAGAGAGGAAGCGAAAATTTTCCCTTGTTTTTTTGTTTCGTCTGATTCGATGAAATCATGAAAAAACGTATTTTGCGGATATTTCATATTGATTTCTTTTAATGAATCGACCATAGCGTTACGTAATTTATTTTGTGTTTCTTCGTCGTATTTTCCAAACAGCAATAGTCCGCCGATAAGAATTGTATCTCTGACATTATCAAAAGAGCCGCTTTCGGCGATAAAAAAATGTAATTCGTCAAATTTCTGATTTTGCATTTTTAATTTTAGTTTTATTTTATGCGGAATTTCTAATGATCTTGTGTAACAATTTATTTTTAGTTGGAATGTTGTTATTTTGACCGTTGTTATATTTAGACATTTATGGTGTAAGTTTAACATGCTTATATTTGTCTAAATTTAGTTTTTAGAAATTCGCTTTAGGAATCGATAATTTTAAACTAGTTGTACATAATTTTTTTTCATTAACGTTGCCGGAATAATCAAAGTTCTGTATTATCATACCAAAAAATAAAAAATTAGTAACTAGCAATATATCGGTAATATATCAGAAAAAATTTTTCAAAGGTTTCAAATTCTTTTTTAACTAACGATTATTAACAACAATTATTGTTTCTTTATTTCCTGCCGCCCTTTCATGCCGCCCTTTCATGCCGTACTTATTTTTATGCGTGAACGGTTACTTTTTTCGTTACAAAAAATAAGATTGATATGTAGAAACACAAGGCATTTTGTCTCTACATTGATGATTGTCTGTTTTTTAACATGCCTACAATTATTCCGCTGATATATTCCAAAATTGTTATATTCCAAATGACTATAAAAAACGTTTTGCTGTATCTGCCCGATCTATATTAAACGGACTATTAGAAAAAGGATACGAACTTGTTGAAGATAAAGAATATTACCCATATATCAACAATAAAAAATGTTTTGCAAGAATATTAGTACAGAAAAAAGAATTATAAAATACGAAATAATTTTTATAAACAATCACTCGATTTGAACAACCTCGCCTATATATCTAATTCTTTGGCAAGAGTTACCATAATAAATTGAAAATCCAATTCCATCGATAACGTTTCTATAAGATCACGTATTTGACTAAAGTATTCTACATTTATATTTCACATTTAAAAATCGAAACGGCTCACGATCTCTCGCCGCTCAATCATTCCAATCAGAACAATTAAACTAAAAAATTAATATAGATTGAAACTGGTCAATTAATTCCTTGTACACTTCAAGCCTCCACTTATACAAGACCATTGGGGGACAAGTTTTTACTGCCTACCGCTGCAACGAGAATTACTCTTTAACAATAGAACCATGCCGTACTCAGTATTCATGAGTTCGACATGGTTCATTGGATTTATGTTTACCTCGAATTTAATTTATATCGATATTGCTTTGCGGAATTATTTGTCATATTGATATTTATTTCACGTTAAATATTTGTCCAGCTGATTTAATTGTGATTATTTTTCTGGATTGAAAACCTACACAAATTAACGGATAAAATAACATGAAAAATCCAAAAACAACATTTATATTCTGATGCCGAAATATCGACATTCAACATTAAATTGGTGTCAAAATTATCGCGGATTTATACCCATTCTTTTAGGGTTTTCAATGCTCTAATTTTAACTTTATGATGAGCCGGCTTCGCAGGTTTATCATAGAACGTTCCAGGTTTAAGTTTGTTCTCGACATGTTTTTTCTCTTTTGTCGCAGCTACAAACTTTTTCTCAATTTTGAGAATACCCGGCAACGTAAAAGAACCCGCTCCTTTTTTGCCTATGCTTTTCTTAATTTCTTCGGTAAACGCATCGATTACAGTGCCAACTTCTTTTTTCGTTAGCGATGTCGCCTCAGCAACATTAGCGATAATTTGCGTTTTTGTCAAAGGCTTCGTATCACCGTTTGCCTTCTTCTCTGTTTTTTTTGCGGCAGTTGCCATTAAATTTTCCTCCATGGAATTGTTGGTTCGATCTATACATCAAGCAGCATATACTTTGGTCGCAATTTAGAAGTCGTCGATTCTGAAATCGAATCTGCTTTTCGATAGGCAGCTAATTAAATACTGAATTTAATATGCAAATTATTAATTTGTGTACATATTAAATTTCGGTCTGTTGTCTGCTCACCTTATCAGCAAGCAGTTTGTTATGCTTTTATATCGTCGAATTTCATAGTACGAATAATAGTATAATGCGTCAACAACCACAACGCATGGTTGTCAAATAAATCGAACGGTTGCGGATGTGCCTACAAATCGGACCACGTTGGTCCTTGTCACTTTGTAGGCGTTCTAAAATCACATTCTCAAAATGTACGTAATAAGCAATTCAAATACGTTCCTCAAAAAAAGAACATGAACATAAACTAACTAAGTACATTCTAAAAGATGAAAGTAACAACATTGCCATCTTCACCTTGATTCTTAACATTATTGCTGTTTATATCAAGTTGTGTCAAGTAGGGGAGAACTCATAATACCAAGATTTTTGCATTATTCGGCTGTTTTTTAATGGATTTTTTTAAGAATTTTGTGATATTTCTGCGGAATTTCCTTAATATATTTACCTCGAAATTTTTTTGAAAAATTCATGTTGACGCATTTTTAGAAAATTGTTAAACTCCGCTTGCATTGTAAATGAACATGAAATTTTGCAACTACAGTTCGCTAGTTCGACAAAATTTAATAGTTGTTCTATGAAATATTTTTAACTGTCCGCACTTTAAATTTCAGTTAGAACCGCCCGCTTACTTATCACCACTCGGGTACACAAACTTACTTTTTAAAATGCTCTCACTTGAATTTTTGGTTCGAACTGTCTGCTTGATTATCGGAAAGCAGGTTTTACTGAACACGCATTTGTAACAACGAATTTCATTGTGCGATACATTTCATTATACAATACGTATAAATTGACAAATTTCATAATACGTGCGTAACTGCATTGACATAATACCAACATAATACCAACATAATACCGGCATAGTTTGACAGTATATCAGCATAGCTGCAGTCAAATAAAAACAATTAAAAATTTAGAAAAAACCTTAACCAATAACTTTCAAATATGAAAAAAAATTATTGTAACAAAATATCGGCAATTCTGATTTGTTTTGCCGTAACTTGCTTCACACAATTAATGACATTGGATGCACAAGAAAATCGCGGTAAAAATCAATTATTGGACGCTTTGAAATTCAAGCCGGTTCAAAAAGATGTCGAGTATGATATTCCGGCAGATACTGAAATTCCTCAATGTAAGATTAGTCTTTATGAGAATAATCGGGGATATATCGTTACTAATTCACAGAATCAAAATCTACGTATTTTTATTGATAAGAACGGCGACGGGCAGCTTGACCAGTGGTCGTATTATCGTAACGGAATTGAGGTCTATCGCGAAATTGCAACTTCCGGCAGCGGAAAAGCAGACCAATTTCGTTGGTTAAATCACGGCGGTACGCGAATTGGTGTTGATCTAAATAAAGATTCAACAATCGACTATTGGAAAAATATTTCAGCTGAAGAAGTTTCCCGCGAAGTTACTCTTGCTGTCGCCAATAAAGATTTAAATAGATTTTTACGAGTAAGTTTATCAGAAGAGGAATTACAAACATTAGGATTGAGTAAAACTCTAAATGAAACAGTTTCACAAAAATTAAATTCATTAAAAGACGGTTTCCTTGAATCGATTGAATCTATGAATTTGGGTAGTAATTTGCAGTGGTATCAACTTAGCGCAGGTTTTCCCGGAACGGTTCCAGCCGGCAGTAATAGTGCAGCAAATGATCTAAATGTTTACGAAAATACTATTGCAACTATCGGAAAAGATAAAGAAACTAAACAAATTTCTATTGGAACGATTGTAAATATCGGCGTGAATAATTGGCGTTTAATTGATGTTCCAAAGATATATGATGATTCAATATCGGCGTACACATTTATTCCGCAAACTACTATTCATAACGAAAACGGTCAAACAGATAATGAAGTCATAAAATTGATAAACGAGTATCAGAAACTGTCTGCCGAATTACAAAATGTACAATTGAATCAGCGGTCAGCGTATCATAAAAAATCGATAGGTCTGATTTTGCAAATAATAAATTTATCGACAACGGAAAAAGATCGTGATGTTTGGATAAAACTAATCGCCGATGAAATTATGGAAGCTGCTCAAAATAGAGAATTTCCCGAAGCGAATAATTATATTGATCAAGTTTATAAATCTGTCGAGAACAGCGGCAATTCTGAGCTAGTTGCATATATAAAATACAGACAAATTATGACCGAATATAGTACAAGTAATTTAGACGAAGTTCAGGCTTATACAACTTGGATAACAAATTTAGAAAATTTCGTTACAGATAAACGTTTCGAAACAACCGAAACAGGACTAGATGTAATGATGCAACTCGCAGGGAATAAAGAAACTTCAAGCCGTACCGGTGATGAACCGTTGAAATGGTATAAAAGAATTGTCGATTTAGCCGGTAACAAACCAATGGCAGCTAAAGCAGAAGGAGCTATAAGACGATTAAATTCTGTCGGAAAGGTTGTGTCTTTTCAAGCTACAGATTCTACCGGTAAACAATTTGATATAACTAATTTGAGAGGAAACTATGTCTTGATATGTTTTTGGGATAGTCATATTTCCGATGTAGGAACTCTTACTAGAATAAAACGTGAAGCTGACCGATTGGCAAGTTTAGGTGTAAAAACTATCGGCGTAAATCTCGACGCAAATATCGAAACCTTGAACAATACCGCATCAAAATTAGGAATAAACTGGACACAACTTTTCGCAAAAGGCGGATTGGATAATCAAATAGCAGCATATTGGGGAATCCAAAATGTACCGAGTTTAATTTTGTACGGAAAAGACGGGAAAGTTTTACGTTCAAATATCATTTCGGTAAACGAGGTACAATCAATTATCGAAAACGATAAATAAGTTGAAAATGAGAATTTCAAATTTGTTGAATTGTATTTTGTCGATATTGCATTTTGTGTAATTATTCTGTGAAATATTTTTAAGCGGTTCTCATTTTTATTTTGGTTCGAGCCGTCAGCTTACAAGTTGGACGGCAGGTTTTTTAATGAATAGCACTTATCACCGAATTTCATAGCACGAGGT
This sequence comes from Planctomycetaceae bacterium, assembly GCA_031278315.1. Classification (GTDB taxonomy): domain Bacteria; phylum Planctomycetota; class Planctomycetia; order Pirellulales; family Thermoguttaceae; genus WRKP01. Next base: position 9,303 of record JAITKS010000470.1, read on the forward strand.
GTATAGTGATCATTCTACTGAATTGTTACCAATAATTTTGTATTTATAATCAGAGTTTAAAACTACTCTTACTTGAATTTTCGATTTGATTTGCCGGTGCTTACATATTGAAGGGTTGCCGGCTTTTTAATGAATAGCTTTTTTTGCGGCAACTAAATTCATAGTACGATGTGTATATTTTTTTTCGATGCAAACATTTAATCGATACATGATCAAGGAATTGATCCAGACATTTCTTATATCTCTTGCGGTGATGGGTATATTGTTTGTGTTAGTTGGATTGGTTCGTGTAGCGATGCAGAAAAATATTCCTATCAGTCAGATATTTCAGCTTATACCGTTTATGATGCTTGAAATGTCTCCGATTGTAATACCGATGGCGTTATTACTTTCGACTTCGTTATTTTTTGCGAAAATGGCTGGTAACAATGAGGTAATTGCATTGAAATCGCTAGGGATTCCGCCTTGGCGGTTCTTATTACCTGTCTTGATTTTCGGATTGTTAATTAGTTTAGTAACTGTTTGGATGAATGAGATGGCAATTTGGGGGAGGTCTGTTATTTCAAGTGTGATTTATCATTCAGCTGAAGAAATTATTTTAGGTGAGTTAAGAACAACGCACAACTTAAAATCACCAGACGGAAAGTTGACAATGTTAGTAAAAGGCGTTGAAAACAGAACATTAATTATGCCAAGTATTACTATTAAATCTGATAAAAATGAATCAACTACGATTGAGGCGCAATCGGCAAAATTAAAAATTGATTTCGAAGCAAAAGAATTAACGGTTACGTTGTCAGAGGTGAAATTAAATGTGCATGGAAATATTAGTTATTCGTCTGACAATCAGGTTTTTCGGCATCCTCTTTCGGCAATAAGACAATTACCAGACGAGAATTCGAGATCGAGACCGTCGGACAAAAGGTTAGTTGATATTCCGCAAGCTATTGTAGAGTGTGAGAATGAAATTGTAAGTAAACGTAGAACATTAGCGTTTTATTATGCTTTATCTGCGGCGATGGGGGCAGCGGACGCATGGTCGAATAATGAAATTATAAATCTGAATAATGAAATCGAATCGCAAATTAAACTAATCAAAAGACTAAAAGTCGAGCCGCCAAGACGATGGGCTACTGGTTTTAGTTGTATTTGTTTTATGTTTATAGGTGTACCGTTTGCTATTTGGCTCGGACAGAAAGGTGTATCGGATGGTTTTTCGAGTTTCTTCGCATGTTTCATTCCAATTTTGTTATTGTATTATCCGCTATTGATGTTCGGTTTACAGAAAGCGAAACATGGAACGTTACCGGCAAATTCCGTATGGTTTGCAAATTTTTGTATTGTGTTAGTAGGGTTTTGGTTCATGCGAAAAATACACAAATATTAAAATGTAAAGAGACAATTATATTATTTGTAATTATTCTCTCATGATTTTAATTGACATTTTCAAATTTATTTTTTGAGAATGCAAAATAAAAAAATAACGAAATAAAGAAATAACGAAATAAAGAAACACACGAAACACACAAAGATTTTTATTTCATATTTTTTTTCGTTTATTTAGTTTTTTGTCTATTTTCGTATTTCAAAAAAAATAAGTAATAGACCTTTTCTCTAAATTGATCACCCAATTAAATACAAAAAGATGCAAGTGAAATGATAAGTTGTTTTCAATTTGTTAGGAATTACTACTAATTAAAGAAAAGGTCGAGTAAATATAAATACGGCTTCGTATTGGCGGCATTCATAACACGATAAGTTTATTCATGAAGTTACACAAATTTTCATAAAGGAATTCGTGTAACTTTATAAAATTAGTGAAAATTATTGAACAAAAAAAATTTTTTAGAAATTACCGTTATAAAATAAATTTTCAAAAAAACCGATATTATCGTCAAAATCTGCCGATTATGAATCTGTTGAGTATTTTTAAATTGGTTTCACGAGAGTTTTCGGTTCGAGTTATCAGTTACCAACTAACTATTTGAAAGCAGGTTTTGTTACGGCTCATGCGGGACAGCTGCTGAATTGTTACAAATATTATTACAGAATTGTTACAAATATTGACTCGATAGTTAATAAATTTAATCAGACTACAGGCGGTGATTACTGAAAATTAAAAATATGAACAATTGAAAATTATGATTTACGAGGCGTATAAAAAAACACATGAATTGAGTTTTAGGTTATATTATTGGGTTGATATCCGATATTACCTATCGATGTGCGCACGTTTGAATTTAAGTTTTTTGATTTTGACTTTTATTATTGTAACGATAAATCTAACAGCGGAAAATTCGTTTTCGCAATATAATTCTCAACCTATTTTGTTGACTCCCAACACGAATGAACTTGATGGAATATCTGGTTTAAGGGCGATAATTTCGACACCAAACCCGAATCCAAACTCAAATCCAAACTCGAATTATGATCTCCCTATTAGACGTGAATATGAACCAAACGATCAACAATACAATCAAAGAAAACAATTTGATAATAAACAATACGAACAAGATAAACAAAACAATTGGGAACAAAATCGACAGAGAGAATTAAATTCGGGACATGAAAGTTATCATTCTTTTCGAGTAGATTCCCGCAATGAAAATTACGGGACGAATTACAGGTCAGAAGATAATCGGACGAGCAATTCGATGCAGCCGCGAATATATTCGCCTAATAATATTAATGCTAATAATAATTTACCGGTCGATCGTGATGTTGTAAAAAGCGGATCAAATAGTAGCTCAAATGGATCAAACGGATCAAATGGATCAAACGGATCAGGCGGTAACAAGCAGGAATTTACTACGATTGATGCTAAAGTATCTTCGATTAATACTTTGCCGAGACACGTAACTTCTGATGCTTTTTCATCGAATCGAATAGTATCATTTGACGGGACAACGAAAGGGGTATTGGGCGATAATAATTCAAGTAATGTTTTGATTGACGGCAAGCCGGTAAATGTGAGTTCGTCGAGTAATCAAGCGGGAGACAAGTTGGATTTAACGCCGTCGTACAAAGATGATCTTCCGTTTATGCGAGTTTGCGGTGTGGTGGTAGTGCAGGCGAATTTTCCGATTAAAGATATAGAGTTGCAGTTATTAGAAATAGAAAACTTGCAGCGTGATTTGAGTAATTATTTAGCGTTACCGGCACCGAAAGAAAAAATTGAATTATGTTTATTTCGTGACGAGGCGAGTTATATGAAATTTATAACAACAAGATTTTCAAATGCTCCGAGGGACAGGCGGGCGTTGTATATTAAAAAGAATAATTCAACGGGGACTGTTTTGGTTCAGCGGTTAAAGGATTTTGAAATTGATTTAAGACATGAAATGACTCATGCGATTGTTCATGCGAGTATTCCGGTTGTTCCGATTTGGCTTGATGAGGGGCTAGCGAAATATTTTGAGTTATTACCGCAAGACAGATTCAAAGACAATCCATACTTAAAGCAAGTACGCAAGAACATGAGATTTGGCATATTTGCGGTACCGGCGTTGAATCGTTTGGAGAGATTAGAAGTTGCAACTGATATGGGCGATTCTGAATATCGTGATTCGTGGGCGTGGGTACATTTTATGTTACATCATTCGGAGAAAACGCATCGAATGTTAGCGGGATATTTAAAGTTGTTAGCGGCATTACCTCATGAAAAATACAAAAATAAAGATGGAACGGTAAAAGTTCCCAATTTGAGTCTTTATCTTGGAGATTACGTAGAGAATCCGCGTCAGCAATTTAAAAAACATTTTCAAAACAATCCTTAATATTTTCGAACATTTTTATTTATTCTAGGTAAATTTGTAACAAATGAATTTCTAAAAAAGCTTTTGTAAAAAAGTATTAGGTATTAGTTCGAGTTCTGCTGTTGTGAGATTGAAACGCTTAAATTTCCAGAGTATGTGTTTAAAATCTTTTCACGATTGGTTTCAAAATTATTTTTTTTAATGGAACAAACGATGTGTATTCATTAGACGGTTATGAAAAAAGTTCTCGTTTGCTCAAAGGCGAAACAACTATTTCTATACCACATCTGGTACCGCGCGCACACACATTTTTACCTGATTTGGCATTGCATATTCTAAGTTAAATCCTTGAGAGATTTTTTTATTTTTTCGTCCATTTAATCTAATCTAATCTCCTTCGTGTAATTTTCTACAAATTCTAAAGAC